>JAHDRO010000319.1 GCA_018433265.1 Bacteroidales bacterium | reverse complement strand
TTATACAGCTTAGAGTATCAGAAATCATAAGTCGCGTAGTGAAAGGTGGTGATAAAGCCTTGAGGGAGTTAACAAAAGAGCTGGATGGAGCAGATATTGATTCGCTTTTTGTGACAAAAGAAGAGCTTTTCTCTGAAAGTAAGTTATCTGATGTAGAGTTGGAGCAAGCATTGAATGTAGCGGCTTCAAATATTGAAAAGTTTCACAAAGCACAGATTCCTGTTGACATAGAGGTTGAAACTTCATTGGGAGTAAAATGTTTTCAAAGATCATTGCCTGTAAGAAGAGTTGGTCTATATATTCCAGGAGGAAGTGCTCCGCTTTTCTCAACACTTTTGATGCTGGCCATTCCGGCCAGGATTGCCGGATGTGGGGAAATAGTCATTTGTACACCGCCTGATAGAAATGGAAAGGTCAACAACATTATTCTTTATTTAGCAAATAAATTGGGAATAGGTGAAATCATTAAGGTTGGAGGTGCTCAGGCAATTGCGGCCATGGCATACGGGACAGAGAGCATCAGGAGAGTAGACAAAATTTTCGGGCCTGGCAACAATTATGTTGCTTGTGCAAAACTTCAGCTTAGCAGCAGAGTAGCTATTGATATGGTCGCTGGCCCGTCAGAGTTGATGATTCTTGCAGATGACAGTTCAATACCGGAATTTATAGCTGCAGATCTTCTTTCACAGGCAGAACATGGCAGGGATTCGCAACTATCTTTTCTTACGACAGACAAATATTTGGCCGAAGAGGTTAACAGATTGTTAAAAGCTCAATTGGCTTCACTTCCGCGCAGGTCAATTGCCGAAACAGCAATTAACAACGGATTTTCAATAATATGCAGTGACATAGACGAAATGGTAGATTTTGCAAATCATTATGGAGCAGAACATTTAATGATTTCAATGAAAGAACCGTGGAGTATTGCAAACAGAATTGAAAATGCCGGGAGTATTTTTCTTGGGAATTTTTCTCCGGAGAGTGCAGGAGACTATGCTTCGGGCACAAATCATACTCTACCTACAGCCGGTTGGACACGCTCAGCCGGAGGAATCTCTGTGGATAGTTTTATGCACAAAATAACACTTCAGCAAATTACAAGCGAAGGTCTGTCTGTCTTAGGTGGTACTATAGAAAAAATGGCTGAAGCAGAAGGTCTTACAGCACATAAAAATGCGGTTTCAATAAGATTGGGGAGGATAAATAATGGAGTTAAATAAATTAGTCAGAAAAAAAATAAGAGAGCTAAATAGCTATTCTACAGCAAGGGATGAAGAAGGCGAGAGGATCTCGATATATCTCGATGCCAACGAAAATCCTTTTGAAAATGGAGTAAACAGATACCCTGATCCTAAGCAACGAGATTTAAAGAAAATTATCTCTTCAATATATAATGTGCCGGTTAAGAACATCTTTGCCGGTAATGGAAGTGATGAGGCCATAGACTTGTTGTTTAAAGTTTTTTGCGAGCCAAAGTCGGACAACGTTCTTTCTATTTCTCCAACTTATGGAATGTATAAAGTAGCTGCTCAAATAAACGATGTGGAATTCAGAGAAATATTGCTTGAAGATGATTTCTCCATGAATCCTGAAAAAATGTTAACCGCAGCAGACAGCAATACTAAGCTGATATTTGTCTGTTCTCCCAACAACCCGACAGGTAATATAATAGATGAAAATGCAATTATACATATTGCTAATAATTTTGACGGAATAGTTGTAATAGACGAAGCCTATTGTGAATTTTCCCGAAAGCCAGGGTTTGTTGGAAAAATAGGGAGTCATCCAAATATTGTTGTCCTGCGTACATTATCCAAAGCATGGGGAATGGCCGGCTTACGAATAGGATTTGCAATTGCAGATGAACGAATTGTATCTTTTCTCTCGTCTGTGAAATATCCATACAATATAGGTTCAGACACGCTTTCTCTGGCCATGAAATATCTCAACAGGAGTCCTGAATCAAAGATAGATAAGATAATATCAGAACGGGAGAGAGTTTCGGCTCAATTGAAAAAATTGTCAGGTGTTGAAAAAGTTTTTCCAAGTGATGCAAATTTCATTTTAGTCAAATTCAAAGACAGTAGCTATATATATAAAAAACTTGCCGAAAACGGCATTTCTGTGAGAGATCGTTCCAACCAGCCAAAATGTGATAATTGTCTTAGATTGACAATCGGCCTTCCGGAAGAAAATAATAAACTTTTGATAGTGCTTTCAGGAAAGAATCTTAACCAGG
>JAHDRO010000374.1 GCA_018433265.1 Bacteroidales bacterium | reverse complement strand
TTGTAAGTGGCATGTCATCTTTGAATACTTCATATTCAAGGAGTTCTGCTTTTTTAATCTTTTCAAGGGTAGGAAGTTTTGTTCTGTTGGTGGTTTCTATATGGTTGCCATTTTCGTCTACTATAATGAGTTTGGGGAGAAAGACACCTTTTCTGCCAATGAATCTGTCCATTATTTCAACTCCTGCTTTGAATTCTTCATATGTGGTTCTTCCAAGAGCCTCGTATCTTAAAATTTTTTTGTCATCCCAGGTATAAACTGTGGCAAAGCTTTCGGATATTTTTTCGTCAATTTTATGTCCCAAATTGAGAGTATCATGTCCTGATGGCATAAGAACTACCTTGCCTCCTCCACCTTCGATGTTTGCAGCATACCTGGGTACTGTTATTCCAGATACCCAGCCTTGAAGGTTTTGCATATAGATTATTCCTACTTGAATTGGGGTTATAAAGTGAACTATCCCCTTTTCCTTATGACACTGAAGTATATAGTAAGGGTGAACTCCAATCCAGAACATTCTTCTGAAAGTTTCGGCAAGAGTCTTGTAATAATCATTGACGTGATTAAGAAGTACAGTCTGATTTCTGACTGTAAATCCGTGTTTCAAAATTAATTTGACTGCTTTTGCCAAATCTTCGGTTATCTCGTGATAGTGATTGATGTGTGTTACGAAATAAACATATTTTTCAGGGCCTGTATTATATTTATTTGCTGACTCTTCTATAAGATTGAGTATGTCGTCTGTTATAGCCATGGGGAGGACAACTGGCACTCTTGTGGCGATTCTTATAGCTCTTAGATGTGGAATTTTGCTTAACTCTTGCAAAATGTATTTTAATCTGGAGCGACTGATCATCAGAGCATCTCCTCCTGTTACGAGAACTTCATTGATGTTTTTGTTGTATCCTATGTAAAACAGTCCTTTATCAATTTCTGTTTTGTTGACGTCAACAGAAGTATCCAACGACTTTGCTCGTTGGCAATGAACACAGTATGATGCACAACTGGTATTTTCTGCAACAAAAAGAGCAACTCTGTTAGGGTATCTTTGATATGCAGCGCCGTAAGATCTGGAACCTTCAGCCATTGCTCCTTCTATCCCTGTGTCTGGAAATAATAAATTTGCCGGGGTTGGCACACTTTGCCAAAATATTGGATCTAATCGCTTTTCAGGCTTTTCTCCTTTCGGCATTATAGGATGGAAGGGATCTTCCTGCATAAGTGATGCATAGTATGGTGTAATTCTGAGAGGTTCTTTTCCTTGGGATATGAGAGTGGACACAGTTCTTTCAATCTCTTTTTTTTGATAATCAGTTAATGTGATTACTTTAGATAATTGTTCAACTGTTTTTATTGAGTTCTTTTGTTGCCAAAGCGGATCATTCCAATCTTTATCGCTGACATTTTTCCATAACTCTATCTTTTTGTGGTCCCTGGGTCGATAATAAATTTTCTCTGTATTCATAAATTAATTTTGGGACACAATTTAATTAAAATTATGTTAAATAGAAAAATTATTTCCAGATTCCAGGGATTTTTTGACCGCATTTTGGACATGTTCCTTCCGTGGTCACATAACTTCTGACGATGTAACCTTCTCGTTTTACTACTGTTGTATGGCAGGTAGGACAAATGGTGTCTCCGCATTCAGGGATATAGATATTTCCCAGGTAAATATATTTCAATCCGCATTTAAGGGCGGTATTTTTGGCTTCTATCATTGTTTTTTCTGATGTGGGGTGCAGATTGGCAAGTTTGTAGTTAGGGAAAAATCTGCTGAAGTGAAGAGGTGTGTCGCTAAATCCATTGTCATATAGCCATTCACACATTCTCTTGATAATTTGCATGTTGTCAGACCATCCAGGTACTATGAGGTTTGTGATTTCGAGCCATATACCTTTGTCTCTCAATATTCCAAGGGTTTTGAGGATGGGTTTCATTGCTCCACCTGTTAGTTTTTTGCTGAGGGAGTCGTCAAAACATTTAAGATCGATATTGGCTGCATCGAGCCAGTTACATAGTTCAATTAATGGCTCTGGATTGATGAATCCGTTTGACACAGCTACTGTTCTGAGCCCTTTTTCTTTTGCAATTCTGAATGTGTCGAGCATGTACTCATAGAAAACAGTTGGTTCGCTGTAGGTGAATGCGATGCTTTTACTTCTTTTTTTAATTGCTTCGGAGATTACCTCTTCAGGAAGCAAAATGTACTGTTCTTTGGTGTCTGGGGTTGCTTGGGAGATTGTCCAATTTTGGCAGTTGAGACATCTCAGATTGCAACCTTCTATTGCAAGTGAGAAAATATCTGTGCCTGGAAGGAAATGGTAAAGTGGTTTTTTCTCTATCGGGTCTATGGAGATGGAGCAAGGGTTGCCGTAGGCAATTGAAATAAGCTCTCCCTGCATATTAATTCTAACTCTGCATATTCCTCTCTGGCCATCTTCAAGATGACAATTGTGTGGGCAGAGGATACACTGAACTTTGCTATCAGAGCCTTTTCGTTGATATTTTGCTGTAATTTCCATAACGGGGCGTAAATTTAATATCTTTTTTGGGCTTTTTATCATTTTCGGGTACATTTGCAAATTATTCCAATATCTATAATTCTGATTTAAATGAGTGGTTTTTTTGGGTGCGTTTCCAAAGAAGATTGTGTTAGTGATGTTTTTTATGGAACTGATTATCATTCACATTTGGGGACGAAAAGGGCAGGGGTTGCCTATTTCAATAGAAATCAGGGATTTCAAAGAGCGATTCACAGTCTTGAGGATGGTTACTTCAGAAATAAGTTTGAGAATGACATTAGGGGTTTTGTTGGTGAGAGCGGTATTGGGGTAATCAGTGATACCGAAGCTCAACCTATTGTCGTGAATTCTCATTTGGGAAGGTTTGCTGTGGCTACAGTCAGCAAAATTGTCAATTCAGATGAAATCGAGGATTATTTTCTCAAGAAACATCATACTTTTTCTGAAACGAGTCAGGGGACTGTCAACCCTACAGAGATGATAGCTATGCTAATTGCTGAGGGAGAAGATTTTCTCTCCGGGATTCGTAATGTGCAGGAGAGAGTGAAGGGTTCTTGCTCTATGCTTGTTCTTACAGAAAATGGTATTTTAGCTGCGAGGGACAAGCTTGGCAGGACTCCTGTGATTATTGGCAAAAAGGATAGTGGTTATGCTGCCGCATTTGAAACTTGTGCCTTCTCCAATTTGGGCTATGATGTGGAGAGGTTTTTGGGACCTGGTGAGGTTGTTAGAATTACTGCAGATGGGTGTGAACAGTTGGGTAAGCCAGGAGAACGAATGCAGGTCTGTTCTTTTCTGTGGGTATATTATGGTTATCCTCCTTCTTATTATGAGGGGATTAACGTGGATGAGTGTCGTTATAGATGTGGAGCTGCTCTTGCAAGGAGGGACTGTGTAAAAGCCGATTTCGTGGCGGGTATTCCGGATTCAGGCATAGGACATGCCATAGGTTACAGTCATGTTAGTGGTATTCCTCTTAAAAGGCCTTATGCTAAATATACTCCTACGTGGCCAAGGAGTTTTATGCCTCAAAGTCAGAATATGAGGGAGTTGGTGGCCAAGATGAAGCTTATTCCCAACCGGGCGGTTATTGAAGGTAAGTGCGGTATTTTTCTCGATGATTCTATTGTTAGAGGTACTCAGTTAAAAGATAATGTTGTAGATTTACTTAAGTCTGGTATTAAGGAGATTAATATGAGGATTGCTTGCCCTCCACTCACTTTTCCGTGCGAATTTATCAATTTCAGTCGTTCGAGATCGAGCCTTGATTTAGCTACTCACAAGGCCGTTAAGAGAATAGAGGGGTCGTTGGAAGGGGTTGATTTCAAAGAGTACTCTGACTTTTCGGGAGAGAAATATAAGGCTATGGTGGAGGAGATTCGTAAAACTTTGGGGCTTACTTCTCTTGTTTTTCAGAGATTGGATGATTTGGTGGAAGCTATTGGTATTCCTAAAGAGAGTTTGTGTACTCATTGTTGGGACGGTTCAAGTTATTTTTAGAATGTGATAATTATTAAAAGGTTATGGATAGCAACGGTTCAAATATTGTAAAAAGAAGAGTTAGAGTGCGATTTGCTCCGAGTCCGACGGGACCTTTGCATATAGGAGGGGTGAGGACAGCTCTTTTTAATTACTTTTTTGCAAAAAAGCATGGAGGTGATTTTATTCTAAGGATCGAAGATACAGATTCTCAACGTTTTGTTCCTGGTGCTGAAGAGTATATCAATGAGTCTCTCAGTTGGTGCGGGATTAGGATTGATGAGGGAGTTGCCGAGGGAGGCAGTTATGGTCCGTACAAGCAGAGTGAAAGGAGAGGAATTTACAGACAGTATGCAGATATGTTGGTTGATTCAGGTCGTGCTTATTATGCTTTTGATTCAGCAGAATCGCTGGAGAGGTTGAGAAAGGAGGCTGAATCCCGTGGTGAAACATTTAATTATAATTATAAGCTTAGGGGTTTGATGGAGACTTCTCTTGTGCTTTCTCAGAATGAAGTTAAGGCAAGAATTGAAAGGGGAGACCAGTGGGTAATTCGTTTTATGATGCCTGAGAATGAGGAGATTCATATGTCAGATCTTATAAGGGGAGATGTGGTTGTGAATTCTTCTACTCTGGACGACAAGGTGCTTTTTAAAAGTTCCGATATGTTGCCAACGTATCATTTGGCCAATGTTACTGATGATTATCTTATGGAGATAACTCATGTGATAAGGGGTGAGGAGTGGTTGCCTTCATTGCCTTTGCATGTGATGCTTTATAAAGCTTTTGGTTGGCTTGACAGGATGCCTGAGTTTGCTCATCTGCCTTTGTTGCTAAAGCCTGCCGGTAACGGCAAGCTTAGTAAACGTGATGGCGATAAGATGGGTTTCCCGGTTTTTCCTTTGCAGTGGAAATCGCCTGATGGTGAGATTTTTCGCGGGTACAGGGAGGACGGCTATTTCCCGGAGGCTTTTGTCAATCTTCTTGCTCTTCTGGGATGGAATCCCGGGACAGAGCAGGAGATATTTTCTATGGATGAGCTTATTGGGCTGTTCTCTTTGGACAGGGTGAGTAAGGCTGGTGCCAGATTTGATCCTGAGAAGGCTAAATGGTTTAACCATCAGTATCTTGTGAGGAAGAGCAATGAGGAGCTTGCAGAACTTTTCTCATCTTTTATGAACTCTTTGGGTATGGATGTGAGTTGGGAGAAGGCTCTGAGAATTGTGGATATTATGAAGGTTCGTGTCAACTTTGTTCACGAGATGTGGGAGAAGGCTAAGTTTTTCTTTTTGAGGCCGAAATCTTATGACGAAGCTTCAGTTAGAAAGTTCTGGAAAGAAGATGTTCCTGCTATTATGAAGGAGGTTGTGGGTGTGCTGGGTGAATTGGAAGAGAAAGAGTTTGTTTCTGCAAAGATTGAGGAGAGTCTTGAGAATTTTATTCATGAGAAAGGGTATGGCATGGGCAAGGTTATGAATGCTGTCAGACTTTGTCTTATTGGAGTGTCTAATGGTCCGGCAGTTGCTGATGTTTGTGAGGTGATTGGTCGGGAAGAGAGTATTGTGCGGATTGAAAGGGCTGTAGAGATTCTGGGCAATTTTGAAATTTGATTTGTATTAGTTACCTTTGCGGCACTTTTTACGAGATAGGGCGCATTCTTCTAACGGTTAGGAAGCGGGATTCTCATTCCTGAAATAGCAGTTCGATTCTGCTATGCGCTACTGACGAATATGTTAAGATTTAAAGGTTTGTTAAAAAGGTATTTGGTCGTCGCCGGTTTGGGTTTTGCAGGAGCTTTTATTATTATTTCTTCAAACTCTGCAAATTCTGCCAATTTTCTTGTTGGAGATTTGCAATCGCAGTCTGAGAAAACCGAGAATATTATTAATCAGTTCAGATCTCAACTGAGTCAGTTGCCGGCCTTTGAAATGAGCTTTTCCATGAATTATGACGGGCAGGTGAGTGTGGGTACAGTGCAGGCTCAAAAGGATTTCTACAGAATGGATAATAAAGATTTGTCTCTTTATTGTGACGGTGATTCTAAATGGATCTACAATGTGGCTAATAATGAGGTGATTATTTTGAAAAATGATCTTTCTCAGGTGGATTTGCTTGAAAATCCATTGGCTTTTTTCTATTCGCTTGGTAAAGGTTACTCCTACCCGGAGAAAGTTAAGTCCTCTAACGTCAATAAAGTTCCTGTGTGGGTAGTAGATCTTTTCCCTATAAATAAAAGGCTGGGTTACAGTAAAATATCGTTGATGGTTGACAAAAGGAACTATTCTCCTGTGAGGATTGTTTATGTGATGAAGAGTGGTGAGGTTGTTACTGTGGATATTACTTCTTTTTCAGAAAAGAAACCTTGGGGCAAAGATCATTTCAGATTTGATACTGCTAAGCACAATGGGCTTAGAGTGAGCGACATGAGGTGAGAGTGTGATTAGTTCTTAGCGGTTTGTGGTTGGAAAATGGAGAGTTGGGTGGTTGCCTCCGCAAAGAGTTCTTTTATTGATTCGTATGTGTTGTTGAGATATTGAGGCAATTCTGCGGGTTTTATCCAGACGATTTGTTCGATATTTTCTTCTTTCTGTGGTACTGTCTTTGTTTTTTTACCGTTATATTCCATGTGATACCAGTGTGTGCATTTAATTGTGAGATTATTATCCCTGTTCATGTAGGTATGGTAAGTTTCGCATATTTTATTTTTTATTTGCAGGTCTTTTATGCCGCACTCTTCTTCTACTTCTCTTAATGCAGTTGTCTCAATGTCTTCTCCATCTTCCTGTTTGCCTTTTGGTAGATCCCAAAGGTTGTCGCGTAATATAAGCAACAGCTCTCCCTCGTTATTTGTTACTAAACCTCCTCCTGCAGTAATTTTAATGAGTTTTTTGCAGAGTTGATCAAGTGTGGCCTCCTGGTCTGAAGTCAAGATCATTAGTTTCTCGATGTTGGTGAGTTTGGTAAAAAGAAAAGGGAGTTCTTCCGTTTTTTGGTCATTACCTGGGAAGAAGTGCAGTGTTGAAGGGTCTTCTAAGAGATGTTGTACAGTTATTTGATCTCTTTGTTTTGGTTCGTTTTTAGAATAGATGATTATACGCCGGTTGTTGAAGAAGAGACTGTACATTTATATAAATATGGATTGATTTTTTATCTTTGTACAAAGATACTTGAAATTATGGATTTAGTTGAAGAAATTGTAGCGAAGCTGCTACTTGACATCAAAGCTGTTCGTTTGAGTCCTGATGCTCCGTTTACGTGGGCTTCGGGGTGGAGAGCTCCAATTTATTGTGATAACAGGAAGATTCTTTCGTTTCCTGAACAGAGGAAGATAATATATGACAATCTGACTAGGCTGGTCAAGGAAAATTATCCTGATGCTGAGGTTATTGCCGGTGTTGCTACTGGAGCTATTGCATGGGGTGCTCTGGTTGCCGAGATGCTTAATCTCCCTTTTATTTATGTCCGCCCAATACCAAAGGATCATGGTACAGGTGCTCAGATTGAGGGTTACTTGCCTGATGGTGCTTCAGTTGTAGTGGTTGAGGATCTTATCTCTACCGGTGCAAGTTCTCTCTCGGCTGTGAATTGTTTAAACAGGAGCGGCGCTAACGTTTTAGGTATGGTGGCGATTTTTTCATACAATTTTGATGTGGCGCGCCGCTCCTTCGAATATGCCAATTGTGAGTTGAGAACGTTGACTAATTATGATATGTTGATAGGACAGGCTCTTAAGTGTGGTTATATCAAGGAGGAGATGATGGAGACATTGCGTCAGTGGAGATATCGTCCTGAGGCATGGGGGATGTAGAAGTGGGGGAATTGATTGTATGAGCAGTACAAATATCAAGGGTCGGAAGATTGTGGTTAATCAACCTGCAGAAGTTCTATTTGCAATGTTTTCCGACTTGTCAAATTTTTCGAAGGGTGTTCCTGCTGATGTTTTAAAAGGTAATGAACTAATTGCCACTCAGGATACTGTTGTTACCAAGGTTCAAGGATTTGAAATTGGTCTTAAGGTTGCTGAAAGGGTGCCTTTTTCTCTTATTAAGTATGAACAGTATGGAAATTCTCCTTTTCCTTTTGTTTTTTTTATCACTTTTGATGAAAAGTGCACAGGGGAGACAGAGTTGATGATTGAGTTAGAAACTGAACTCTCTGGCATGTTGAAAATGATGCTGGGTGGAAAGCTTAAGGAGTTGGTTGATAAAGTTACCAATGAATTGGAATTAAATTTAAATAAAAAATGAAAAGATTATGGGGTTTTGCTGCTTTTTGTTCAATGGTTTTGGCAAATTTAACGTTATCTCCTGTTATGGCTCAGGTGCCTTCTAACAGTAAGCATTTGAAAGTCTCTATTATCCCTGAACCAGTGAAAGCTGTGCCGGGTATTAATTCTTACAGGATCAACAAAAATACTGTTATTGTTGCCTCCGGTGAGGAACAGTTGAAAT
>JAHDRO010000243.1 GCA_018433265.1 Bacteroidales bacterium | reverse complement strand
GCAGAAGTAATTGCATCTTGAATACCTCCGGTTTCATCTGTGAGTTTTATCTGAAGAGCATCCTTTCCTGACCATATTCTGCCCTGGGCTATTGAGTCTACATTAGCAACAGAAAGCTCTCTTCCTTCTGCAACTAGATTCAGAAATTGATTATAAATTTTCTCAACCTCTTTTTGCATAAAGGCAATCTCTTCGTTGTCCATAGGCCTGTATACCGACAAAATATCACTGTGTTTGTTTGTGTTGACAGTTTCAGGATTAATATAAAGATGATTTTCGATTGTTTTTTGGGCATTAAGTGCCAAGCTGAAGACTCCAATCGACCCTGTTAAAGTAGTATTGTTGGCAAAAATCTTATCTGAATTTGCAGAAATCCAGTAACCTCCTGAAGCAGCATAGTCTCCCATGCTAACAACAATAGGTTTCTTTTCTCTTATAAGTCTGAGCTCTCTTTCAATCATGTCAGCACATTGTGCAGATCCTCCTGGAGAATTGACTCTTAAAACTACGGCTTTAATAGAACTGTCTTTTCTGATTTTTGCAAGCATGGATACGAAATTGTCAGAAGCAATATTGTCATTGCTCTTGCCCATAATAATCTCTCCATTGGCATAAACGACTGCTATTTTGTTCTTTTCCTTAAAATTGAGTTTTTTGGTTGCTGTGATATAATCGGACAGAGAAATTGCTTTCAGATCTTTTTCTTTCTGGACTCCAAACAGTGACAGTAGCATATCGTTTAGCTGATCAACATACATTAAATCATCCACTAGTCCAAATTCTTTAGCCTTTTCTGCATTTGTAATCTCGAGATTATCTGCCATTTGGTTAATTCTTTCAACTGGAATACCTCTGGCTTCTGAGATTTTTTCAGTCCAAGTGTTCCATACTGCATCAATATAAGCTCTCAATTGTTCACGATTCTCATCACTCATTTTATTGCTTACATACTGTTCTGCTGCTGCTTTAAATTTGCCGTGTCTTATAAGTTGTGCCTGAATCCCAAGCTTGTCGAGAAGGTCCTTGAAGAAAAGAGAATTGACACTAAGTCCTGTAAGATAGGCACTGCCGGTAGGATTTAAATATATTTTATCAGAAGCTGTTGCAAGATAGTATGCAGGTTGTGAGAAATTATCAGCATAAGAAATAATTGGTTTGCCACTTTCGTGGAAACGCAATAGTGCAGCTCTTATCTCTTCTAAATGAGTTATACCTGCATTCAAATCGTCCAGATCCATGAGAATGAATTTTATTCGAGGATCAGAAGCCGCATTGTCAATTGCATTAACAACACTCAATATACCTAAACTTTTGGAGGACAATTGCAGATTTGTAATGCTGACGCTGGCAAGAGGATCATCTGTTGGCTGTTCTGTAACAGGATTGCTAAAATTAATGTTTAGAACTGCCGAAGACGGAACAGTTGGTATGCTCTTTTCTGTAAATGAAGCTATTGATCCAAATATCCCAAAAAGAAGAATAATGCCAATAATAATTGTTATTAAAGAGCCAACAAAAGTCCCGGCAACAATTTTTAGAAAGTCTTTCATATTTTTCTTAATTATTAATCAAACAAATATAAGAAAAACATTATATTTTTCTCAATTTGTATCCAACTCCTCGAATGTTATCAATGCACAAAGGTGTTGAAGAAAGTTTTTTCCTCAGGTGAGAAGCCAATGCTTCAATAGATTGTTTGGGATCGATATCTTTACCTTCCCAAATGGCCGAAACCAGATCAGAAACTTTGCAAATTTGATTGTAGTTACTGCAGAGTATTTGAAGAAGTTTGTTTTCGTAGAAAGAGAGAGTAGTTATTTCTCCATCCTGCATCACCAGGCATCTTTCTTCAGGAGAGTAGTTGATATTACCAAGAGTATAGATGTCATTATCCTTACTTGAAATCTGCATGCATTTCTGAATCCGTATCAATAATTCTCTTAGACCGAAAGGTTTTTTCAGATAATCACTGCACCCTATCTCAAAACCGTTGGCAACACTGCTATCGTCACTTATCGATGTAATAAAAATGATAGGTATGTTTTTATCCATGGTCCTGATAAGTCTGGCAACTTCAAAACCATCTATTTCTGGCATGTTAATATCAAAAAGGCACAGGTCGGGATGGAATTTGTTATATTGTTCCAGTGCGGTACGGCCATCACTTACAAATGAGAGTTCGTAGCCACTCATTTTAAGAAACTCGCTCATTGCGTAGCCGAAATTCAGCTCGTCATCAGCTAATAGTATTCTCTTTCCCATGATCAGATTTTATTGATAGAGTAAAAGTGCTTCCTTTTCCAACTTCACTAACAAGGGTAACTTTACCTTTATGAGCCTTAACTACCCACATTACATAATTAAGCCCTAGTCCGAATCCTTTGCCTTTTTGTGCATGTTCTTTTTTGCTGCCTCTGTAAAACTTTTCAAATACCTTGGACTGTTCTTCTTTAGGGATTCCAATTCCGTTGTCTTCTATAGATATAGAAAAGTACTTTCCTTCTTTATATGTAGAAATATTGATAATGACAGAGTCGTTTGAGTATTTTATTGCATTGTCTATCAGATTGCCAATGGCATTTGAAATATGAAGCATATCACCATATACCTTCTCGCTTCCTTCAGGAATATTAGTAGTAATTTTAATATTCTTTTTGGGATCTACATTGTGACGTGCAATATGGGGGTCAATGGCTTCGCGGATATTAAAGACTTTTTTATCAAGCGGGGTCTGTTTTTTCTCAAATTTGTTTATTTCAAGTATGTTTTCAATCAAACTATTAAGAAAATAAAGTTGCTCTTTGGATTTCCCGAGAAAATAGGGGGCAGATTTACTGTCTGCAATCTCAGCAACTTCAATATTTGTAATTGAAGATTGAAGGGGAGAACGGAGTTAGTGAGTCAGGAAGTGAGTGATATTTTCCTTTACCTTGGCCAGAGTTACTTGTTTGTAAAGCATTCTTGTCTGCAATACAATACTTATCATTATAAAAATAGTCAAAGCAACAGAAGCTAACAGCATAATAAGCAAGTCACCTTTAAAGACAGTCGGAGGATATGTTATGTGGGCTTTAATTATCATGTCTTTTGCTGTGTTAAGAGGCAAGGTTAAATTAAAACTTGAGGTAAGAAGAAAGAATGATTTATTTTGTTTTTTATATTCAGTTTTATAACTTTTTTGGGGATCAGAGTATGTAAGAATATAATTTGTTATTTTACCTTCTTCAATTAATTTTTTAGAAAAGAAAGTTGATAAAGTATCAATATTAAGAGGTAAAATGTTTTTATAAGCATCCTGGAGTGCTTCTTCGATTGAAACTTTTGTAAATTTTTTCCCATCTTGTAAATCAATGTTTTCCACATTCTTATCATCTATTTGAATGTCTGAAGGCATTTTATTGGAAATT
>JAHDRO010000405.1 GCA_018433265.1 Bacteroidales bacterium | reverse complement strand
TTGGGAAGAAAGGCCTATCGTTCATCTTTAATTTTTTTCAAATCTACAAAATGTCTTTTTACAGGCTTTATTTTAAAAGAATTATTGATTTCGTGTTTGCTTCGGTCAGTTTAATCATCCTCAGCCCGCTGGTTTTAATCCTTTGGATCTGGCTGTCGATTGCCAATAAGGGAGCGGGGGCATTTTTTGTACAGAAGAGGCCGGGAAAGGATGAGAGAATATTCAAGGTTATCAAGTTTAAAACAATGACCGATGAGCGGGATGCTAAGGGTAATCTATTACCGGATGCTGTTCGTTTAACTAGGATTGGAAAGTTTGTTCGCTCTACATCAATGGATGAGATTCCTCAGTTATTAAACGTGATCAAAGGTGATATGTCGCTGATCGGCCCACGGCCGCTACTCGTGCAGTATTTGCCACTATATGATGAGATGCAGCGTCGCCGGCACGAAGTGCGGCCGGGAATGACCGGATGGGCTCAAGTGAACGGACGGAATTTATTACAATTGAGTAAAAAGTTTGAGTATGATGTCTGGTACGTTGATAATATCTCGTTATCTTTAGATTTTAAAATATTTCTGAAGACCATACAAAAAGTATTCAAGAAGGAGGATATTGGTAAAGGGGCCGGCTCTATGGAAGAAGTTGATGATTTAAATTTTATGGAACGACTGAAAAAAAATAATGTATGAAGGAATTTGGCTCAGATTTTCATTATATAGAACCGGACAAGAACATACATACATTCTTTGATCTCTACCATGGATCAAACTTGTATGCCAACGGCCGACAAGCCATTCAAACCTTAATTTTTCATACAGGATGGAAACGTATCTGGATGCCTGATTATTTTTGTTATGAAATTATTGATGCCATAAAAAAGACAGATATCCAAATATGTTATTATCATGACAACCCTCTGTCAGATGATATTGATGAGATTTTAAGATTACAGTTTAAAGAGGGTGACGTTCTTTTTAGAATGAATTATTTTGGACTAAGGGCATATCGAAGTAATGCGGGGTTGAACGTACCGGTAATTGAAGATCATTCGCATGATTTGGTTGGTGATTGGGCAACTCACAGTAATGCAGATTGGTGTATTGCATCATTAAGAAAAAATTTGCCAATTCCTGAAGGTGGTATATTATGGTCGCCTAAGAATCATCAATTGCCAGAACCAGCTGTCCAGTTTAATGAAAACATTCTGTTAGCCAAAAAAAGATGGAAGGCGATGCGGTTGAAGAAAGATTATATAGAAAATAAAATTTCTGATAAAAATGAGTTCCGAAAACTCTTTCTTGAAACTGAATCGGATTTTGATAAATTGCCAATTGCGCAAATTACACAAGATTGTATAGCATTTTTGAATAAGTTCGATACTAAGACCTGGTTTCAACAAAAACAAGTTAACTGGAATGTCTTATCACATATTCAGTCTGATAAAGTTCAGTTATTAAAAAGAGAAACAGAAACTTGTAACAATTTTTCTTTTATTATGCTTTTTCAGGAAGCAGTTACAAGGGATGAGGCGCGAAATCTTTTGATTGCCAATAGTATATATCCAGCCATATTATGGGAAATACCTGAAGAGAAACCAGGCGCTAAGGATATTAGTGACAAAATGTTATCTATTGCCTGTGATGGCAGATATTCGACTGAAGACATACTGATTTTAAAAAGTAAAATAGAAAACATACTGAAACATGTTTGAAATTATTACATTAGATAATTCAGCGTATTGGGATAAAATAGTAAGATCTTTTGCCCAATATGATATTTATTATCTGAGTGGATATTCTAAAGGCTTTCATATACACGGAGATGGTATACCCTTATTATTCTATTATCATGATTCCAATATAAGGGGAATCTGTGTAATGATGAAAAGGGATATTTCGCAAAACGAATATTACAAAGGTAAATTAGAGACAGGAAAATGGTTTGATATCGTAACTCCATACGGTTATGGCGGTTTTATTTTTGAAGGAAATATTAATGAGGATTCTATTCAGAGATTTAATGAGTGCTATTGCATAAAATTAAAAGAAGAGAATATCGTCTCTGTTTTTGTACGCTTCCATCCTCAATTGCGCAATGCGGAGCCATTTAGAATAATTTCGGAGGTAATTGATTTGGGTAAAACCATTGAAATGGATTTGAAATCGGAAGAGATCATCTGGAATAATATCAGCCCCAAAAATAGAGCTCATATTCGCAAGTCTGTTAAGAATGGAGTTTCAATTAAGCATGGCAAGGATTTATCATTGTTTGATAAGTTTATGGAAATCTATAATGGTACCATGGATCATGATCAAGCCGAGGATTATTACTATTTTAGAAAGGATTTCTATGAATCCATTCATCATGATCTTTATGATTATTATGAAATGTTTTATGCAGAATACAAGGGTAAAATCATAGCAATGTCTATTATTTTGTTTGCCAATAATAGGATGCACTATCATTTATCGGGAGCTAAATATGAATTCAGGCCATTGGCGCCCACAAATCTGTTGCTTTATGAAGCTGCGCGTTGGGGGAGTGAGCAAGGATTCAAAAGTTTTCATTTGGGAGGCGGACTTGGATCAAGAGAGGATGGATTATTCAAATTCAAACAGGCATTTAATCGGAACTCGGAAAATCAATTTTCAATCGGAAAGCAGATTATTATTCCTAAGATATATGAAAAGTTGGTGGAAATTAGAAAGAGAGGGGACGTCAATTTTGATGGAAATTCGCCTTATTTCCCCTTATATCGTTCGTAGTAGGTAATCATATAATTTTATAATTTAATTTTATAATCATGAAACATCCATGACTAAAAAATAAACGCCAAAGGGGATGAAAATATTTTAGGATAATTTAGATTTGTTCTTACAAATCTAAATTACCAGGAAATGGAAGAAGTATCCTTTCGTCAAGTTGTATCACGAGGCTGTGGTATAGACGTACACCAGAAAGTAGCAGTGGCTACAATCGGAGGAGAAGCACTTCGGACTCAGACCCGCGAGTTTGGTACTACAACAAGTTCTTTGACAGAAATGAAAGAGTGGTTATTGGGCAATGGCATAACGCATGTAGCGATGGAGAGCACAGGGGTTTACTGGAAGCCTGTCTACAACATTCTTGAACCGAGTGGCATCAAGGTATGGATTGTCAATGCTCGCCATATCAAGTATGTACCCGGGCACAAGACAGACAAACAGGATAGTGCGTGGATATTGAAGTTACTGTTGGCAGGCTTATTAAAGCCAAGTTATGTTCCACCCAAGGCACAGAGGGAATTAAGGGATCTGACCCGTTACAGGAATAAGCTGGTACAGAATGTTGCCTCTGAGAAGAACAGGATAATACGGATTCTGGAGGATTGTAACATAAAACTGTCCAGTGTGATGAGTTCTACAAGCGGTGTAACGGCAACAAAATTGATAGACAAACTATGTGATGGCAAGATAGTGACCAGAGAGGATATAGATGAAGTTTATCACGGGAAGCTCCAATGCAGCAAGGATGATTTATATGAAGCATGTCAGGGATTTATAACCGACCATCATATA
>JAHDRO010000242.1 GCA_018433265.1 Bacteroidales bacterium | reverse complement strand
GGATAGTGGCGCCAAGGGTTCGAAGGGTAGAAAGTCTTCCAGGGAATATGAGCCGGTGCCTAAGGGGATGGAAGCTTTTAAATTGTTTTCAGGTCTTTTTTTCCTTCTTTTGGCAGTTTACACTTTTATATCTCTTGGTTCTTATCTTTTTACATGGGCTGAGGATCAATCTTTGTTGTCAATGAGCGATGTTTGGAATTCTTTTATTCCTGTCGAAAACGGTGGTGGGAAATTGGGTTTTTTCTGGGCTAATTTTTTATTGTCGGAGCTGTTTGGATTGGGGGCTTTCGTAATTCCATTTTTCTTTTTGGGGATTGCCCTTTACTGTCTTAAAATTAAGAGAATAAGTTTGTTGAAGCTTTTCTTTGTCACTGTTTTTGGCGCTATTATCTTTTCTGTATTTTTTTCTTACGTCTTTAGTTTTACAAGATTTAACAATTTGTTTGGCAGTGGAGTAGGTGGTTCATACGGTTATTATGTGAATAAGTGGCTGATGGATATGCTCGGTGCTTCCGGAGCAGGGGCGTTGGTTGTTGTGTTGATGATTGGCTGGTTTTCTCTTGTGAGCTATGGTGTTGTTAGGTGGTTTAACAGGGTAATTGCCAAAACATTTCATCCTGAGAAAGATGAAATCGCAGTTGCTGAAACAGAAGTGGATGCGCCTGATAACGAACATATTCCGCTCATGGGAGTAGCTGCAGCAGCAGGAAATGAAGCTGCCGGCCAATCTGACGATATTCTGTTTGAAATTATTGAAAATGAGGATGGAACTGACACTGACATTGATGCTGATACAGATGAGGATTTTATTAAAAATCTTCCTCAGGGCTCTTTAGAGACTCTTTTTGATCCTCGTTTGGATTTATCTAATTACAAATCTCCACCTCTCTCTTTACTTGAGGAATATAAGGATAAGGTTTATGAGGTATCTCGCGAGGAGCTCGAGCTTAATAATAAGAAGATTGTTAAGACTCTTAGTGATTACAAGATAGGTATTGAGAGAATTTTTGCGAGGCCGGGGCCTACTGTTACTTTATACGAAATCGTGCCTCAGGCGGGAGTGCGTATTTCTCAGATTAAAAGGCTGGAAGATGACATAGCTCTTCAACTTGCGGCAAAGGGGGTGCGTATCATTGCTCCTATTCCCGGGACCAATTATGTGGGGATTGAGGTAGCGAATAACAAGCCGAGTATTGTTTCTATGCGGTCTGTTCTGGAGGATCCAAAGTTTAAGGTTGCTGCTGCCAATTTTGATTTGCCTGTGGCTCTTGGGAGAACTATTTCCAATGAGGTTCTTACTATCGATCTTGCAAAAATGCCTCACATGCTGGTTGCGGGTGCAACTGGACAGGGCAAGTCTGTGGGGCTTAATGCTATTATTACTTCTCTTCTTTACACCAAGCATCCTTCTGAGCTGAAATTTGTCCTGGTTGATCCAAAAAAAGTGGAACTATCTCTCTATGAAAAGCTTGAGCGTCATTTTTTGGCGAAACTTCCTGAAGGAGAGGATGCAATTATTACAGATACTCAGAAGGTTATCTATACTCTTAAATCTCTGTTGATTGAGATGGAGAGTCGATATGATCTTCTTACTCTTGCAAGAGTTCGTTCTATTAAGGAGTACAATGACAAATTTTTGTCTCGTAAACTTAATCCTCTTAAGGGTCACCGTTTTCTTCCGTTTATCGTTGTGATAATTGATGAATTTGCCGATATGCTTATGACTGCCGGCCGCGAGGTTGAGGATCCTATTACACGGCTTGCTCAGAAGGCTCGTGCTATAGGTATTCATTTGGTGATAGCTACTCAGCGTCCTTCTGTAAATATTATTACCGGTCTTATTAAGTCCAATTTCCCTGCAAGGATGGCTTTCAAGGTTATTTCAAGTATTGATTCGAGAACTATTCTTGATACTACTGGAGCTAATCAACTCGTAGGGCGAGGTGATATGCTTTTCCTTTATAATGTGGAGATTACGCGGGTTCAGTGTGCCTTTATCGATACCAGGGAGATTGACAGGATTGTGGATTTTATCAGCAGTCAGCAGGGTTATGCTACTGCTCATATGCTTCCTGAATATGTTGGTGATGAAAATGATGGATATGGTGTTGGTGAGGTTGACCTTTCGAAGAGGGACAAGATGTTTGAGGAGGCTGCCAGGCTGATTGTACAGTATCAACAAGGTTCTACTTCCTTGATTCAGCGCAGGCTAAATCTGGGTTATAACAGGGCTGGAAGAATAATGGATCAGCTCGAGGCGGCCGGTATTGTTGGACCTTCTGAAGGTTCTAAGGCTCGCCAGGTACTGATCTCAGATTATGATTCTCTTGACAGGATTTTAAATTCTCTTTAACAAGAACAAGCAAATAATTTCCAATTACTTTTTCTTAGTCTTACTGTTGAACTGTTCAAAGTAAAAGGCGTTTCTTATCGAGTCAATTTCCTTATACAGCTTTTCGATCTGTTTTCTGTATTGGTTGTACTTTACCATAGATGAGTCGTTCTGGAAAAATTCGTAGAAAGGACTCATTTGTGGAAACGGGTAAACCGGGAACATGTATGTGCGAGGTGAAATAAAGTATGAATTGAATCTTTGCTCAAATTCTTTGAAAAACTCATCTGTAAAGAGTGAGTCCGTTCCGGGATAGACATAGGTATAAGTTGAATCATACCTTATTAATCTTCCGTTTTTGTCATATTCCTTGTTTACCTTTATGTTAGCCTTAGGTTGAACAGAAGTGGCCGGCTGACCTTTTTTGTCTGATTGGCCATAGCAGCCGGCCACAACTATTGAAAAGCTGACCAATAATAGTGCTAACTTTTTCATAGCACTGATCAATTACTCGATTACTCGATTGCAATTTGTTTAACCGGTCTTGGCTTTGCATCCTCTCTCTTAGGTATTATGACTCTCAGGACGCCATTTTCATATTTTGCTTTGATTTTGTCGTTGTCAACAGAATCAGGCAAAGTAAAGGAGCGGCTGAATGATTGATAACTGAATTCTTTACGTGTGTATCTCTGCCCCTCTTTTGTTTCGTTTTCAGTTTGCTTTTCAGAAGAGATAGTCAGCACATCATTGTTCAGCTCAATTTTGAAGTCATCTTTATTAAGGCTTGGTGCAGCCATTTCTACTTCATATGAATTGTCGTCTTCCAAAATATTTACTGATGGAAGAGTTGTGTTGGTAAGTGAGAAATTCTTGTTTGACCAGTCAAAAAGATCATTGTCGAAAAATCTATCGAACAATGTTGGGAATTGATTTGAAAATTTAACTAGTGACATAACCAGATCCTCCATTTTTTAAGTTAGACATTCATTTTAAATTCTGTCTTAAATAATTTCAAAATGGATGCCAAACATCAGTGTGGCTTTTAACTACCGTTGATTAACAGGGAATTGCAGATAAAGTAGCACTCTGACATAATGGCAGTTTGACAGAAGCAGCACTTTATATGCCGGAAGAATTTGTGTCTTTGAGTATGACGTCGTGAG
>JAHDRO010000039.1 GCA_018433265.1 Bacteroidales bacterium | reverse complement strand
TTGTTCCATCTTAGTACAGGAGAGAGCCAGAATAATTAATGTTAAAATTACTATTGTCTTTATTTTCATAGAATGATATTATATTAAGTTAATTAAGAGTATTGAACAGAATCATGTTTGTTCGGAGGCCGTTCGTGCAGGAAATGACGAAGTTTTATGCCTATTGGCCTTAGTTTGTTAACAAAGACCAATATTATGTCCAATATAATTTTCCCCTCCATCTCTCGCCTCATTTTGTGTCAAAAGTAAGAGAGAAGGGGTTTAATATTGCTTATAAAAAGATAAAAAAAAGAAAGAAAAAGATAAATGTCAATTTATCTATATCAATAATAATCAAATTGATATTTATAGAAAAAAATAATTTTAACAGATATTAGTATGAGCGATCGTCACACCCTTCCATCCAGTTGATGAATGCTGTATTTACAACTTTATTCCCACCAGGAGTAGGGTAGTCTCCTGAAAAATACCAATCTCCACTGTTTTCTCTACAAGCTTTATGAAGATTTTCTATACTTTGGAAAACAATTTGAACATCTGCCTTGATTTCATTGCCTTTGACTAGTTCTGCAATCTTGTCGGCAATTTGTTCATCAGTGAAAGGTTCGTAGATTTTCTTAACGTAATTGATATATTTTTCTTTAGGCAAACCAACTTGATTTTTGCACTTCATATATACATCAAGGATTATGTCATCCAAGCCATGTTCCTTCAGGAGGGCTATAGCTGCATTAAAGGCTATAAACTCTCCCATTCTTGTCATGTCTATACCATAACAGTCAGGATATCTGATTTGAGGCGCAGAAGATACAATAATTATTTTTTTAGGATTCAGAGTGTCGAGAATTTTAAGAATACTTTGTTTTAAAGTTGTACCACGAACTATGGAGTCATCAATTACCACAAGATTATCAGTCTCTTTTACTGCACCATATGTCACGTCATAAACATGTTCTACCATTACGTCTCTATCTCCATCGGATGTTATAAATGTCCTTAATTTAACATCTTTAATTACAATTTTTTCCGTTCTGGGCTCCTTTAAAATAATATTTTCCAAAGATTTTTCGTCAATTTTATCACCATTATGAATAATGTTAATGATTTGAGTAGTTTTGCGACCAACTAAATATTTCTGAATACCACTAATCATTCCGTAATAAGAACTCTCAGCAGTATTGGGAATAAAAGAGAAAACCGTATTGTCAATATCTTCGTCGATTGCTTTAATTACTTGTTTTGATAAAAGTTTCCCAAGCATTTTTCTCTCTTTATATATTTGACTGTCATTGCCTCTTGAAAAATAAATTCTTTCAAAAGAACAGCTACTCCTTTTCAAAGGTTCTCGGATTAAGGTTTCACTGATTTCTCCACTATTTTTAATAATTAATGCATAACCTGGTTTTATTTCATTAATCATTGAATCATTTACCTTGAAAGATGTTCTTATAACAGATGCTTCAGAAGCAACAGCAACAAATTCTTCATTAACAGTATAATATACCGGTCTAATCCCCCATGGATCTCTGAAAACAAATGCATCACCATGACCGAGTACACCTGCAACTGCATAGCCTCCATCCCAATTCTCTGTACTTTTACTTAAGACATCTGCAAGATTCAAGTTTTTTTCAATTAAAGGTGTTATTTCGATTTTACTATAACCTTCATCACGATATTTTCTATATTTATTTTGTATCTCATCATCAAGAAAATATCCAACTTTTTCAAGAAGAGTCACAGTATCGGCATAAAAGATAGGATGTTGTCCTGCCCGGATCAGGCTTTCGAAAAGTTCGTCTATGTTTGTTAGATTGAAGTTTGCAGCGATGGCAAGATTCCGGCTTCTCCAATTGCTTGCCCTCTTAAGAGGATGGACAAGATCAATATTATTTTTACCGAATGTGGAATATCTCAAGTGCCCTAAATAGATTTCAGAAATAAACGGTAAATTCATCTTTGCCCATTGTGCATCTCTTTGTTTTAAATTTTCAGTTACAAATGGCTCGTTTATTTTATTGAAAACTTCTTGAATCGGATTAGGATCACAGGAACGGGCTCTGTCCATGTATTTATATCCTGGAGGCATATCGAGTTTAACTCCGACCACACCTGCTCCTTCCTGACCTCTGTTACGTTGCTTTTGCATCATAATATAAAGTCTGTTTAATCCGTAAAGGTATGAGCCATATTTGTTTTGATAATACTCTAGTGGTTTAAGTAATCTTATCAATGCGATTCCGCACTCGTGATTAATGATTTCACTCATGATTATTTGGTTATAGGTCTAATAACGATTCCTCTACTGTTCTTGCCATCAATGCATACCTTTAATGGTACTTTAAAACGTATGTGTCTTAAATAGTTGCTTTCATGAACTGCTTCAAGAGAATCTAAATATTCTCTGTCAAATTTTCCGTCATCCAGAAAGGGATTAATTGTTAAATAGCCAATACCAAGTGATGTTAAATTTTGAAAAAAATGTGTGCCCTGACTTGGTTCGACATGAAAATTTTTCTGTCCACATTCGACAATTACTTTAGCCTCTGATATGTCTGACCATTTGACCGGAATTCCAAGCCAGGAATCACTTGAGCCCCATCTGCCAGGTCCAATTAGAATATAATTATTTCCTTCTTCTTTTAAATTTTTGTTAAGATAATTTATCTCCGCAGCAATATCTTTTGTACGGGAATTGTCAAAATTTTCTTCTCTTATATAAATAATATCTGTAATTCCTTCTATATTACCAACTCCAAGTGCCTTTTCAGCATAAATTATACAGTCATTCTTATCTATTTTGTCCCAGTTAATTGATATATAGTCTTGATTATCGGCTACTGGCCTTATTTGAAGAAGATTAAAAATTATGTCTTGGCCGGCATCGACATCCATGTTTACAGCAAATTCAATTTCTACAGGTGTACGCATCTCTGTTTGACTAATATTCAATATATCACAAATTATATCTGCCAATGGGAATACATCATGTTTTAAAATGTGAGCAAATGTTATAACTTTCCTTCCTTCAACAAGATTACTGTCAATTAACATCTCATCTTGTGCATTCCATGTAGAAGCTACATGTTGCATGTTCCTGAAATGTTTTATCTGATTTATATCAAATTTGGCTAAATTAACAGATTCGTCTATGGATGTTTTGAACTCTTCAGGTTTGAGATTCAGCGCATACATATGATTTTGAGTCTCTTTTAATGCAAGTTCAGGGGTCGAAAGTTGAAGAATATGTTTTGGGTGCTTTGGCGAAAATCTAAGACATTTCTCTCCTTCAACTACGAGTCTCCCAAGTCCGAAGGCCATATTGACAATCCCGTCTTCCGGTTTCTCGTCTCCAATAGGATAAAAATTAACAGACCTGGCAACTCCTGATAAAGTTGGAAAAAAGTATCCACTGTCCTCAGTTCCACATACATCCTGAATAACAACTGCCATTTTCTCTTCGCTGATAAGATTGGAAGTTGCTTGGATATATGAACGGCTTGATGCATAATATACTGATGCATAAACACTTTTTATAGCTTTGCCCAATAGACGCAGCATTTGGTCACTGTTTTGAGTGAAAGGAATCATGTAAGTGGAATATATTCCCGCGAATGGTTGATAATGGGAGTCTTCAAGTTTGGAGCTTGATCTAACAGCCAAAGGGCCATTAACATATTTAATATATTCACTTAAGTCTTCAATTAATCTTGCAGGAAGCCTCGAACTGGTAAATTCTGATAAAAGTTCTTCATCTGAAATCTCGGAATTAATTACATATTGCAGGCCATTTTCTTTGATAAATTCATCAAAGTAATCGGTTGCTATCACTATAGTTCTTGGAATAAGTATTTTAACTCCAGGGTATTTGTTCAACAGATTATGCTTTTGAAGCATGCTGTTAATAAATGCCAGTCCTCTTGCCTTTCCGCCAAGAGATCCTTCTCCAAGCCGGGCAAACCAAATAAATTCTTCATATGTTTCCTTATTGAACTTAGCTACAACTCCATGGCCTACTACCATTCTATATTCAATAATGGATTTAACGATAAAGTTTCTAAGTTCATTGATACTGTTGAATTGTCCTTCTCTGACATCCCTGATTTTATTTGCCAGATCAAACAGACCCCTTGAATACATCCACTTTGAAAGTCGATTTCTTGAAGCGTGATAGAGCAATACATCTTCAGGGATTTCCATTATTAAGTGCTGCAAATCTTTAAGATCTTTTGCTTTTCCGTATACAATACCGCTATTATTGTCTCTGAAAACAAAATCTCCAAAAACGAATTCTTCACTAATGTATTCACTCAATTCGAGCAAGAGAGTCTTTGAATGTTTAAGAATAAAACCTACTCCCATACTTTCAGCCACATTTCTCATACTTTCTTGTGAGGATTGCAGAAGAAACGGCATATAAAAATCATCATTTTTGATCATTTTGCAAAGATCAATCCCGGCATCAATTTTCTCACTTTCAGGAGGATCGTTCTTGTGAATGACAAATGCTACATCAGAAATTACTCCAAGAAGGTTTTGTTTATATTTCTGATATAGTGAGACAGCTTCTTCGTAACAAGTAGCAAGCAAAATTTTGGGTCTTGCTCTTTTCCTGAGTTTTTGCTGTTGTTCGTTAAGAGTCTCCTTTAGAAATTCTGCACTTTGCTCAAGTACAAGTCTATAAATTGTTGGCAAATAAGTGGAGTAAAACCTTATTGAATCTTCAACCAGAAGAATTGATTGTACTCCTGCGTTCAATATGTCATCATCAGCATTAGTTCTGTCTTCAAACAGCTTGATGATTGCCAATATGAGGTCTGCATTGCCATGCCAGCTAAATATATGGTCAATTGCAGAACAATCTTCTTCTCTAACAATCCTTTCAAGTTCTCTGGAGAAATTTGAAAGCAAAACAAATGGAATATAAGGATGTTCAACCTTGCATAGCTTTGAAAATTTAAAGACATCAAGCTCTCCCACATTTATCATACTGATGATTAGGTCAAAATCATCGTCAGAATCGAGTAACTTCAATGCATCCATTGAAGAATTGACCCATGTAAAAGTAGGGGGATTGCTCAAGTTAAGATCTACATACTCTTTATAGATCTGATCTTCAATCCGCCCATCTTCTTCAAGAATATATGCATCATAACTTGTACAGATCATCAGAACTCTTCTTATTCGATTCTGCATTAGAATCTTATAATTCATCTTTGAACTTATGTTCTGACTCTCTTTTTCAGACATATAATAAATGTAGTTTATTGTTGTTTCCTGTAATCGTAAAATCCAACGCCTGTTTTTCTGCCTAATTGCCCAGATCTTACCATTTTTTTCAAAAGAGGATGTGGCCTATACTTAGGGTCTCCAAATTCTTTGTATAGTACCTCCATGATAGCCAGGCAAACATCGAGTCCTATCAGATCCCCAAGTGCAAGAGGCCCCATAGGGTGATTGGCGCCAAGTTTCATGGCTTCATCAATTTCATCTCTTGTTGCAACGCCATCAGCAAGGATTGATATGCCTTCATTTACAAGAGGAATAAGAATTCTATTTACCACAAAACCTGGAGCTTCATTGACATTGACAGGAGTTTTACCGGCTTTTGTTGCTATATCTGCGACAAATTGCTGGGTTTCTACAGAAGTAAGTTGTCCTTTAATGATTTCTACGAGTTTCATTACGGGTGCGGGATTGAAAAAATGCATACCTATTACTCGATCTGCTCTTTTTGTAGATGCTGCTATTTCAGTAATTGAAAGAGAAGATGTATTAGATGCAAGAACAGTTTTAGGATCACAAATTTCATCCAATGTTTTAAAAATTTCATTTTTGACCTCCATTGTCTCAAAAACGGCTTCTACTATTAAATCTGCATCCTTGCAAATATCATAAGATGTAGTGCCGACTATTCTTGAAATAATTGATTCAACTTCACTTTTATCAATTTTACCTTTTTCTGCAAGTCTTGAGAGATTGCTATTAATTTTTTTGAATCCTGATTGAAGTTCGGCATCATTCAGTCCTTTCATTATGACATTGAAGCCAGATTGAGAAAAAGCTTGAACTATTCCGCTTCCCATTGTTCCACTTCCTATAACGCAAATTTTCATAGTTAATTATAATTAAATTATCGATTATTAAATTTAACTTTAGTTTTGTTTAAAAAGGCCTTCATGCCCTCTTTTTGATCTTCTGTACCAAAACACGCAGCAAAATACTGTATTTCATTTTTTATGGCCTCATCAACTGTGAGATCAGCTGAAATATTAATTAGATTTTTTGCATTACGGACTGCAATAGGGGCATTTTTTGCAATATCATTGGCTAATTTAATTGCATTTTCCATAAGAGTCTCCTGTGGGACAACACTATTTACAAGACCTATGGATAAAGCCTCAGTAGAATTAATAATTTTTCCTGTGAATATTAACTCTTTTGCCTTGGCTATTCCGACAATACGGGTCATCCTGAAATTTCCAGAAAAGCCCGGAGTAATACCAAGTCCAACTTCAGGCTGTCCAAACTTTGCATTTTCAGACGCAATTCTTATGTCACATGCCATGGCCAACTCACATCCTCCTCCAAGTGCAAATCCATTGACGGCAGCTATTACGGGAACAGGAAGCAATTCTATTTTTCTAAAAACCATTGAACCAAAATATCCAAATTCAGCTGCTTCAATTCCGTCCATTGAGACCATTTCTGAAATATCGGCTCCTGAGACGAATGATTTTCCTTCGCCAGTAATAATCAATACCCTTATATCTTCGTTTTTAGAAAGATTGTCTATTGTATCATCAAGTTCTTTTAAAATATAAGAATTTAGTGCATTAAGTTGAGAAGGATTACTGATTGTGAGGGTATATATCTGATTGTCAATGGATATATTTAGATATTTGTATGTCATAATTTGTAATTATTTTTATAATTTATGCAAAAATAAGATAATTCCATTTACATATTAATAATTTTTCTATATTCGCAGCCGTTATGTACGCCTTTAATTTTTTACATATTCATTATTCTCTAATTCTCAGCCTATGCTTTGGTAATGAGGTGGAGAGTTGATGTATTTCAGAAAGATAACTTGAACGATATATGAACCAGCCACCTCAATATGAGGTGGCTTTTAATTTTTATGCAGTCATGAAAGAGAAACTTTATGTATTTGACACAACTTTGAGGGATGGAGAGCAAGTCCCTGGTTGCCAGCTTAACACAATTGAAAAGATAGAACTTGCGAAAGCTCTGGAACTTCTAAAGGTAGACATTATTGAATGCGGTTTTCCAATCTCAAGTCCAGGAGATTTTACGTCAGTTGTTGAGATATCAAAAGTCGTAACCGAATCGGTAATTTGTGCACTTACGAGAGCTGTTGACAAAGATATCGAGGTTGCTGCTGATTCACTTCATTTTGCAAAACGAAAGAGAATTCATACAGGGATCGGAACTTCTGATCCACATATCCTTTATAAGTTTAAATCAAATCGGGACGAGATACTTGAAAGAGCAGTACATTGTGTTAATTATGCAAGAAAATTTACTGATGACGTTGAATTTTATGCTGAAGATGCAGGAAGAACAGACAATGATTACCTTGCAAGAGTAGTTGAGGCAGTTATAAAAGCCGGTGCAACAGTAGTTAATATTCCTGACACAACAGGCTACTGTACTCCTGAAGAATATGGCAAGAAGATACTCTATCTAAAAAACAATGTTCCTAATATTGATAAAGCAATAATATCTACTCATTGTCATAATGATCTTGGCATGGCAACAGCAAATACCCTTGCAGGAGTGATGAATGGTGCAAGACAGGTAGAAGTGACTATCAATGGAGTTGGAGAGAGAGCAGGTAATACTGCTCTTGAGGAAGTTGTAATGGCCATTAAATGCAGAAAAGATTTCCCGGTAGAAACAAGTATAGATACGCATCTAATCATCAAAACATCCAGGTTGGTTTCTACTTTAATGAGAATGCCTGTGCAGCCAAACAAGGCTATCGTCGGAAGAAATGCTTTTGCTCACTCTTCAGGAATACATCAGGACGGAGTTTTAAAAAACAGAGAAAGTTATGAAATAATAGATCCTAATGATGTTGGTATAAATGAATCATTAATACCTCTTACAGCGAGAAGTGGTAGAGCGGCATTGAAACATCACTTTTCACGTTTGAATATTGATCTTACAAGTGAAGAACTGGATGTGGCTTATGAAAAATTTTTGAGACTAGCCGATGTCAAAAAAGATATTCATGATGAGGATTTATTAATGATTTCAGGGGTCACAAAAAATATTCAGACTCACAAAATTAAACTTAAATATCTCCAGGTTGTTTGTGGTAAATCTGCTATTCCAATGGCTTCTGTCAAGTTGCTTATTGACGGTGAGGAGTGTACAGCCATAAGTTCTGGTAACGGTCCTATTGATGCGGCCTTTTCAGCAGTTAAATCTTTGATAAACAGGAAGATTTATCTTGAGGAGTTTCTTATTCAGGCAATAACTAGAGGAACTGATGATGTTGGAAAGGTTCATATTCAGATTGAAAATAAGGGAAATATCTATTATGGATTTTCTGCAAATACTGATATAATTACAGCTTCAGTAGAGGCACTTATTGATGCAGTGTCAAAAATTATATAAAAAAGTGCAAATAAATTACAAATGAAAAAGACGCTATTTGATAAAATCTGGGAATCCCATATAGTAAAAGAAATTACTGGAGGCCCTTCTATTTTATATATTGACAGACATTACATACATGAAGTAACTTCTCCTCAGGCTTTTTCTGACCTGGATAGAAGGGGCTTAAAGGTTTTTAGACCATATAAGACATTTGCTACATGTGACCATAATGTTCCAACTTTAAATCAGCATCTGCCTGTACAAGACTCTTCATCAAGAATACCCATTGAAAGACTTGCCGAAAACACGTCCAGACACGGTATCTTATATTTTCCTCTTCAAGACAGACATAACGGTGTAGTGCATATTATAGGCCCTGAACTTGGGTTAACTACTTGCGGAATGACAATTGTCTGTGGTGATAGTCATACTTCAACACATGGAGCCTTTGGCAACATTGCATTTGGTATAGGAACCAGTGAAGTTGAAATGGTTCTTGCCACACAGTCAATTCTTCAGTTTAAACCCAAACAGATGTTGATAAATGTTAACGGAAAATTAACTAAGGGGGTTTGTGCAAAAGATTTAATTCTGCATATTATTTCAAAATTAGGTACATCTGCAGGAACAGGCTATTTTATAGAATTTTCCGGTGATATAATATCTTCGTTATCTATGGAGGAGAGAATGACGATTTGCAACATGAGTATCGAAATGGGTGCAAGAGGAGCTCTTATTGCTCCTGATGATATAACATTCAGATATTTGGAAGGCAAAGAGTTTGCTCCAAAAAATGAGGCATGGATAGAATCGGTTAATATGTGGAAGCTGTTGAAAAGTGATGAAGGTGCAGAATTTGATATTGTTTACAATTTCAATGCTGAAGAGGTTGAACCAATGATAACTTATGGAACGAATCCTGGAATGGGAATAAATGTAAACGGAGTTATACCACAAAATGCAAAAGATGGAGATAGCTTTAGTAAAGCTTTGGCTTATATGGGGTTTGTTGGAGGAGAAAAAATCATTGGTAAAAAGATTGATTATGTGTTTCTTGGAAGTTGTACTAATGGAAGAGTTGAAGATTTCAGAGCATTTGCCTCAATTGTAAAAGGAAGAAAAAAACATCCAGACATTATTGCTTGGTTGGTTCCTGGTTCTAATGGAGTTCTGAGAGCGATAGAAGAGGAGGGGATAGGAGATATTCTAAGAGAAGCCGGTTTTGAGATAAGAGAACCAGGATGTTCGGCATGCCTTGCCATGAATGAAGATAAAGTGCCTTCAGGTAAATATTGTGTTTCTACCTCAAACAGAAATTTTGAAGGGAGGCAGGGAACCGGTGCTAGAACACTCCTTGCCGGACCTTTGGTAGCTGCAGCTACTGCAATTAACGGAGTTATAACAGATCCAAGAATTTATTTAATATCATGAGCTTTGAAAAATTTATAGAACTTATTTCAGAGGCCATAATTTTGCCTGTTGATAACATTGATACAGATCAGATTATACCTGCCAGATTTCTTAAAACAACTACTCGAGAAAATTTTGGCAAAAATCTTTTTTATGACTGGCGGTATGATCAGGATGGTGAGCCTATAGAATCATTTATTCTTAACAATTCTGATAATAAAGGCAGAATTTTGGTTGCAGGCAATAATTTTGGGTGTGGTTCAAGCAGGGAACATGCTGCTTGGGCATTATATGATTATGGTTTCAGGGCAGTAATTTCAACTTTTTTTGCAGATATATTCAAGGATAAT
>JAHDRO010000201.1 GCA_018433265.1 Bacteroidales bacterium | reverse complement strand
ATTGCAAATAGTCGATAATGATATTAAAGTTAACACAGATTTACTAATCAATACAGAAGACGATAAAAATCTGGGAGTGGACATCAAAAATTATGTTGTAGGAACAGGTAAGACAGAAGCAGTTGAAGAGGAAGAGATTCCATTCCAGATTGTAGAAGAAAAGCCAAAATTTATGGGTGGCGATGAAAATACTTTTACAAAATGGGTTTTTGAGAGGTTAGTTTATCCTGAAGTTGCCAAGGAAAATGGCATACAAGGACGAGTAACCCTGCAATTTGTAGTAGATACAGACGGAAGTGTCAGGGACGTTAAGGTTATACGAGGTGTCGATCCTGCTTTGGATAAAGAAGCTGTAAGAGTCGTTTCTTCATCACCTAAATGGACACCCGGAAGGCAAAGAGATAAACCTGTAAAGGTCCGCTATATATTCCCGGTAATTTTCCAATTAAGATAAAAATACTTACATAAATATTATATAAAGGCTACTTCTTACAGATGCAGCCTTTTACATATAATAAACAACATTAATATTTTATGACATTAGAGAAATGTGTACTTATTGGCATCATAACATCAAATGATGATGAATCTAAAGTAACGGAATATCTTGAAGAGCTGGAATTTCTTGCTGAAACGGCTGGGGCAGTTTGTGAAAAAAAGTTTATTCAAAAAATGGAAAAATCCAATAATAAGACTTATGTGGGAAAAGGAAAAATTGAGGAAATCAAAAAATTTATAACAGATAATAACATAAAATTAGTAATTTTTGACGATGAACTCACACCATCACAACTTAGAAATATCGAAACAGAATTAAAGTGTCAAGTACTTGACAGAACTAATCTTATCTTAGACATATTTGCTCAAAGAGCAAAAAGTGCCTATGCAAAGACTCAAGTTGAATTGGCACAATACCAGTATCTTTTGCCGCGTCTGACCAAAATGTGGTCACATTTGGAAAGACAAAGAGGTGGTATAGGTATGAGAGGTCCGGGAGAAAGTCAAATTGAAACTGACAGAAGAATTATCCTTGATAAAATTGCAAAACTTAAAGAACAGCTCAAAAAAATTGACAAACAAATGTCCTCGCAAAGAGGAAACAGAGGCAGTCTGGTGAGAATCGCTCTTGTGGGCTATACAAATGTGGGTAAAAGCACGATAATGAATCTTTTGTCAAAGAGTGACGTATTTGCAGAAAATAAGTTGTTTGCAACACTTGACACTACAGTCCGTAAAGTGGTAATTGAAAATGTCCCATTTCTCCTAAGCGATACAGTAGGGTTTATAAGAAAATTGCCTCATCAATTAGTGGAATCATTTAAAAGCACACTTGACGAGGTTAGAGAAGCAGATATATTAATGCATATAGTAGACATCTCTCATCCAGGATTTGAAGAACAGATAAAAGTTGTGAATGAAACTCTGGCAGAAATTGGTGCAAAGGAAAAGCCACAGTACATGGTTTTTAACAAGATTGATCTATATAAATACGTTCCTCAGGATGAATATGACTTTGGGCCAAAGAAGCCTGAAAACTATAGTCTTGAAGAGTTAAAGAAAACATGGATGAAAAAGGTAAATAATCCATGTATATTTATATCAGCAAAAGAAAAAATTCAAATTGACAAACTTAAAAATGACATATACACAATGGTTGCTGAAATCCATGCAGGGAGATATCCATTCAATAATTTTCTTTGGTAGTATCTAACTGCCGGCGAGAATATTTAATTATCTGTTCCACAGGTAATCTTGGAACTTCTCTTCCATTAAAACCTCGCGTTGATTTTGCGGTAAAAAGCGAATTTAATAAAGCTTCTTCAGTTGCTTCTATAGTTGCCATAAAAAGTGGTGACATAGCGTCGTTTTGAAGTTCTTCCGGTGTATAAAAAGGTTGAAGTTCATTGACCAAATTTTGTGGTGCGACAGACATAGCTATTACATAATCTCCGCTTCCATTTGAAGCAATACCGCCAGTCTTTGCCAAACCCATAATTGCTCTTTTGGCCAATCTCTCTAAATTGCGTGAAGTTATGGGAGCATCAGTAATAACAACAATCATACAAGAACCATCTACATCTTGTAAAATATCTTTTCTGTAAGGATATTTTTCAAAAAATTCGCCTGCTTTAAATCCATCTACTACAAGATTTCCACCGTAATTTGACTGAACTATTACTCCGACAGTATATCCACCTAAAGTTGCAGGCAAAACACGCGAAGATGTCCCAATACCACCTTTAAAACCAAAACATACGGTACCTGTACCAGCTCCGACACATCCCTCTTCTACCGGTCCCGTCTTAGCATTATTTATAGCCGATAGAACATCCTGCGATGATATTTTTCTTGCTCTGATATTGTTTAACTCACTATCGTTAGTCTCCCCTACTACACCATTAACAGAAACAACACCCTCATTGCCCTTCTGCATAAGAGTATAAGTTATTAATGCATCTAAAGCAGGAGCAATGCTCATAGTATT
>JAHDRO010000098.1 GCA_018433265.1 Bacteroidales bacterium | reverse complement strand
TGCATTAAAGAGTCCTGTTTACGCAGGATTCTTTTTGATTTTTTAAAATTATGTCAAAGATTCATTACTTGACTTCGGAAGGGCTTGAAAAGCTCAAAGAAGAATATCGTCATTTGGTCAGTGTGGAGAGACCGGCAATTACTCAGGCTATTGCAGAGGCCAGAGACAAGGGAGACTTGTCTGAAAATGCTGAGTATGACGCTGCCAAGGATGCTCAGGGTCTCCTTGAACTTAGGATAGCAAAGCTTGAGGATATGATAGCCAATGCCAGGATTATAGATAAGTCCAAGATAAATACAAAGCATGTTCAGATGCTGAATAAAGTTAAGCTGAAAAATCTCAATAATAATTCTATTGTCGAATACACTCTCGTTTCAGAGAGCGAGGCCAACCTTAGTGAAGGTAAACTGGCTGCAGCGACTCCTATTGGCAAAGCTCTTATCGGCAGATCTAAAGGTGATGTCGTTGAGGTTAAGGTACCATCAGGTGTGATTAAATTTGAAATTTTGGATATATCAATTTAAAAATGTCAACAGTTTTTACCAGAATAGTCAATGGGGAAATTCCCTCTTATAAGGTAGCAGAAAATGACAAGTTTTATGCATTTCTTGATATTAACCCTGTTACAAAAGGCCATACCCTTGTTATACCAAAAGAAGAAATAGATTACATTTTTGATATGGACAGTAAGGATTTGTCAGATCTATTTGTATTTGCCCAGACTGTTGCCAAAGGCATTAAAAAGGTCATTCCTTGCAAAAGAATCGGAGTTGCTGTCTTGGGTTTGGAAGTACCTCATGCGCATATTCATCTTATTCCTCTTGTTAGCGAAGGTGACATGGATTTTAAAAAAACAAAACTGAAGCTCGAGCATGAAGAGATGGTCGCTATCGCCTCTGCTATTGCAGCAGCGATTAAATAGTATTCAAAATCTTTTGGCTATGAGAAGATTAATAGCATTTTTAGTAGCAGGTGTGCTGGCAATATCTTGCGGATCTGACAAATCGATTATTAAAGGTTCTATCAAGGGCCTCAATGACAGCAAGGTAGTACTTAAACATCTTGCATTTAACACTCAGGAGATTGTAGATACAATTCCTGTGGAAGAGGGTAAAATATTTTATAGATTAAAAACGCACAGTGATTCTCCGGAGTTTTATTATTTATACTATAACTCAAACAAAATTGCCTCTTTTGTTATTCTTCCCGGAAACGAAATTAAGTTTTCTACAGACACACTCGGGAATAAGGTAATATCCGAAGGATCTGAGGAGACATTGCTTTTGCAGGAGATTGAGAAGAATGCTGCTAAAGTTGCTTTCAAATTTGACTCACTGGTCAAAGTTAAGTCTGAATATGACAGCGTCGGAGATACTGCTTCGAGCAAATCTGTCGATTACCAGCTTGGCTCTTTGTATGTAAAACAAAAGCAGGGGGCTATAAAGCATATCTATACTTATCCCAATTCAATCACCAATGTGCCTTTGCTATATCAGCAATTTCCTAATGGCCTGCCTATTTTTGCTGACTCAAGAGATGTAATGCTTTTTAAGAGGGTATGCGACTCATTATCTAATAAATATCCAAAATCTACATTTGTGGCAAATCTTAAGGATGAGATAGCCAAGAGAGACAAAATTCTGGCATTGAACGATAAAATTGAAGAAGCGAATATTTCCGGTCACCCTGACATTTCTTTGCCTGATATCAATTCAAGGAAAAGATCTCTCTCAGAATTTGAAGGTAATGTGATACTACTCTCTTTCTGGAGTTCACAAGATGTCAATCAAAAGATGATGAACCAGGAGTTGATGGAACTTTACAGAAAATATAACGACAAGGGTTTTGAGATATATCAGGTGTCGGTTGATATGGACAAGACAGCATGGGCAAGAGCAGTTACAGACCAGCAATTGCCATGGATAAGTGTATGTGATGGCAAAGGTCCCAATTCGAGTGGTGTTGTCTCTTACAATGTGAATAAGGTACCATCAATTTTTTTGATTTCTAAAGATGGGTCTATTGTTGCAAAGGATATTTTCGGGGAAGAACTTGAACAAAAAGTGTCGAGTTTGCTGAGATAATCCTTTAAAACAATCGTTTTTTTGGCACTCCTGCCACAAAATCTTTCAGATAGTAAGGTTCAAAGTATGCAACATCTTCAAATTTTCCCTCATAGAATTTTTTGAGTGCAGGTAAGATCATTCCAGAAGCATCTGTCTTACTTTCAATAAATACTGCATTTGGATGAGTTATTATACTTTTACATTTTAATGCTCCATCTCCGGTAAATACTACAATCCCGCTTTGAAGCTCATTCAGAAAACTTCCCTCATTAATAATCATAGCTTCAGTTTGCGAAACAGCTTCACACTTCATGTTAAATATTGAAGTATAAACCTCCATTCTTCTCGCATCAATCATCGGTACTATTAAAGTATTTTCAGGATAATCAACAATCTTTGCAGCCACAAGGCGAACAATAGGTTCAAGAGAGTTTATAGCTATCAAAGGTATATCTGTTCCATAACAAATTCCCTTAGCTATGGAGGCGCCAACTCTTAATCCTGTATAAGAACCCGGACCCTCACTTACAGCGATGGCATCACAGTCGGTTGTTGAAAGAGAATACTCTTCAAGAATATCCTTAATCAAGGGAGCAATTATCCTTGCATGAGATTTTGGTTCATTGCTGGAGTGGGAACACAATAGAAATTCTCCTCTTGTCAGAGCAACCGAGCAGATATCAGTACTTGTCTCAATAAGCAAAAGCAAAGGACTCATAATTTAGCTGACGGATTTACTTTTTTCTGGTCCTTGTTTCTTCTTATTTGGATCTTCAATTGTTACTTTTATGCCGCTTTTAAAGGTCTTGCTAATTCCGGAAAAAGGTCCGGTAACAACCATCTCTCCTTCTTCAAGTCCAGTCACAACTTCAATATTGTTAAGGTCTTGGATGCCAGTTGTAATTCTTCTCACTTGAAGTGTGTCATTTTTAACAATAAAAACATTTTCGACAGATTCATTGACGCTTAAGCTTTTCTTAAGAGAATCTGAAAGAAGATCAGTCCTTGTTGTAATAGACTGTAAAGGAACTGTAAGTACATTATGTTTGGTAGCTGTCTCAATTGAAACAGAAGCAGACATTCCTGGTCTGAAAGGATTTTTCCCGTCAACCATAAGATCTGAATATGATTCAGGTAAAATCAACACTTTAACCTCAAAATTTGTGACTTGGTCGACTGCTGAGCCAATATTTTTTGCCGAATTTGCTATTTGTGTCACAATACCTGTAAACTTTCTGTTTGGATAAGCATCCACTTCTATCTTGGCAGTATCTCTATCCTTTATTCTGATAATATCATTTTCATTGACATCAACCAAAACTTCCATTTCATTGAAATTAGCTATTCTGAGCATTTCTGTGCCGGCCATTTGGCTTGTGCCTACAACTCTTTCACCTTTTTCTACGCTAAGTTTTGAAATAATGCCGTCCATAGGAGCATAAATACTGGTCTTGTAAAGATTTTCATTTGCCTCTTTAAGTGCTGCGTCATAGCTGTTAACATTAAACCGGGCTCCTTTTATTTGTTCCTTGGCTATTTCGTACTGGTAAAGAGCATCTTCATATTCTTTTTCTGAAATGGCTTTCTGTTCATATAGCTTTTTGTTTCTTATATAATTTGCCTCAATCTGACCGAATTGGGCAAGTTGCTGATCGAGCTGGGCTTTGGCAGCATTTAATGAAGCTTCTGCCCTCTCTTTCATGGAAATGTAAACGTCCTGTTTAATTTTAATAATAAGGTCTCCCCTTTTAACTTTATCTCCTTCTTTAACATTTAACTCAATGATTTCACCTGAAACGTCAGGGCTTATCTTTACCTCTGTTACCGGTTGAATCTTTCCGTTTGCGGGAATAACTTCAGTTATAGTGTTAAGCTTAACCTTCTCGGCTGTAACTGTAACACTTTCCTTTTTACCGGCCATTCCGACAACGATCAGAATCAGAATGATTAAAGCAGCAATTATAAGAATCCGGTTTTGTTTGTTTTTTTTCATTAGAATAGAATGTTTTAAAGAGTAATAGGAATGCCTTTGTAATAATCGAGAACTTTAAGCTGGAAAACAAACTGATATTTTGCCTGTAAAAGATCTGACATAGCCTTGAAAAGATTAGTCTTGGCAACTGTGTAGTCAGTTGCATTCAGCACACCTATCTCAAACTTTTGCTGGACATATCTGAAAGATTCTTCCATAGATTTGACATTTTCAATGGAGGCTTTGTATTTTTCAAAATAAGCAATTGCATCATTATTGGCTTGTTGAATCTCCTTAAAGAGAGTTTGTTCCGCAGTTTTAAGATCAATTTCTGCGCTCTTGACATTCAGATGAGCATTTCGTATGGCAGTATTTGTCTGCCAGTTGTTGAAAATAGGAATTCTAAGTCCGAAAGAGATAGAAGGATTGCGATTTTCATTGAACTGATCCATCATGGTCTCCTCTCTCTGATCACTGTAGTAAGTACCATAGCCGGCTGAGAAAGAAACAGAAGGATAACTTGCACCCTTGGCTACCGATAGTTGCAGTTTTGAATTTTTCTGATTTAAAAGAGCACTTTGTATTTCAGGTAAATCTCTGGATAATTCATACAAAGAATCAACAGATTCACCATCGAACTGCGAAATCATTACACTCAAATCCGGAGTTTGAATATCAAAATGTGTGTCGTATGACAAGTCGAGAAGTTGTCTGAGGGTGAGTAAAGCAGAATTAACCTGATTTTTTGCTGAGACAACCTGTACTCTTTCAGTCGCCAATTGAGACTGTATCTCGAGAAGAGAGCTATATGCAACACTTCCGGCATCAACCAGTTTCTCAGTACGTTTAACCTGTTCTTCTACGCTAGCAAGACTTTGATCAGCTGATTTAAGAATTTCCTTTGCAAGCATTACCTCAAGATAATTTTTGGAGATTTGCAATGCAAGCTGATTCTTGGTTCTTTTAACATCCAACTCTGAAATTTGCAACAGAACCTCCTTGCTTTTTAGATTATTGGTTTTCTGTAAACCTTCAAACAGAGTTAACGATGCATTAAGAGAAGCACTCATACTTTGGGATAGTTTATTCTCAACAATCTGCAAATCTTGCATATTTACAGAACGTCCCCAGTTCATGCTGTGTGAAACAGAGGCATTCATAGATGGAAGATAGTCCATTTTTGACTGGAAAACATTATTATTGCTCTGGTTGACAGATATCTCTTTTTGTTTAACCATAAGATTATTGTCCCATGCATATTTTATGCACTCTTCCAAACTCCAACTCTTTTGTGCCGGGAGTTGAATCGGGACGTAAAGAAGAAATAAAACCGGGAGTATGTTAGTGATTTTCATATGACAAATATATTACTTTTTACTTAACAAACACCCGGTCAATGATTTTTAAATTATTTTTTTTGTCACTGGTACAATAATACAGGATTAGATCTCATTGAGTAAATATTGTTACTTATTACTTTAAAAAGCTTCCAAAGCTTTTTCGCCCCGTATCCTACACCCATACCGACATACTCGGCCATGTCGTATTTCCATCCTTCACCTGCACCTCCAATGATGCCGAGGCTCTCCTGATAAGAGATCATAACAAGTTCGCCTCTGTCAAACAACGTATTGGTTTTCATCACGCAGCCTCCCATCCGGCAACAAATCCTCGGCGGAAACGCGGCCAGTATTTCTCCAACTCCTCTGCCAAAGCAGCAGCCTTTTCAAGCAGATTTAACAATTCTCTGAATGTAAGTCCGCCCTGAACCTGCATTCCTTCACTGTCCAGAGCTTCAACTTCCCATTCTCTTTCAACTAACTCTTTCATAACAGATTATTTTTATATTTCTCGCAAAACGGTGTGCGAGTTTCACCAGGAGTGTGCACCCTCCATTTTTTATTTAATGTTTACATGTCTGTCAGCAATAGCAAGGTCTTCTTTCTGATGTGAGATAAGCAGGATAATGCAACCTCTTTCTCTTTGTCTGACTACTGAATTTAATATTAAATTTTTAGAT
>JAHDRO010000229.1 GCA_018433265.1 Bacteroidales bacterium | reverse complement strand
GTTATTGAAATTAAATAAAATAGAAATTAGGCTATGAAAGATTTTAATGAACTAAATTTTGAGAAAAACGAAAATGGTCTTATTCCTGCAATAATTCAGGACAGTAAAACGTTAAGAGTCCTGATGTTGGGATATATGAGCAAAGGATCTTTGGCCAAGACTCTTGAAACAGGACTCGTAACATTTTACAGCAGAAGTAAAAAGCGATTATGGACAAAAGGAGAAAGTAGTGGTAACTTTCTTAACGTGGTTTCTATAGAAGCTGATTGCGACGGTGATACAATCCTTATCAAAGTCGATCCAAAAGGTCCTGTTTGTCACAAAGGTACTCTTAGCTGCTTTGGGGAGGAGAATAGCGAGGGTTTTATTCGCAAGCTGTCAGGAATTATTGAGGACCGTCATATGCAAATGACTACGGGTTCCTATACTGTTAAGCTTCTTTCTGAAGGTAGAGCAGCTATTGCACAAAAAATCGGAGAAGAGGCAGTTGAAACTGTTATTGAAATTATAAAAGGTGACAAAGACAGGATAGTTTACGAAATGTCGGATCTTATATATCATTTACTTGTTTTGCTTGAAAATGAGAAGATATCAATAAATGAAATTGAGGATGAACTTTTCAATAGACACAAAATATAGGCAGGTATAACGTTTGCATAATAATTTGTAATAAAAAAGTGCAATAATTGTAAAATTATTTTCTATTTTCGTGCATCTGATAATTTAATCAAATAAAGCATATATGGCACGATTGGAAATTGATGGTAAAGTATTTGAAGTAGACGGAGATGGATTTCTTACTAACCCTGAGGTCTGGAATGAAGAAGTAGCAAAACTTTTTGCCAGAAATGATGGCATTGAAGAATTGACCGACAAGCATTGGGCGGTTATAAACGAAATTAGAAAAAATTTTGAGGAGAAGGGGAATGCACCTATGGTCCGTACTATTTGCCAGAATACGGGGCTTAAACTTCGTGAGATATATGAACTTTTTCCGTTAGGTCCTGCAAGAGGTGCCTGTAGAATAGCAGGCCTTCCTAAACCTGACGGTTGTGTATAGGAGATAGCTTCTTATGGACTGTTATGGTTGTTGTGCCTTAGTTGCATGCAGTATATGTTTTTTCATTTTTCTCTATAGATTT
>JAHDRO010000377.1 GCA_018433265.1 Bacteroidales bacterium | reverse complement strand
CGAAAATGCAACAAAAGGAACTACTTACAAAGGCAGCATAGAATCTTTGTATTATGGTAACCAGTATTTTCTTTTTATATATGAAACATTTTATGATGTTAGACTTGTTGGTGCACCACCATCTTCTATCGGGAAATTTGGGGGTGATACAGATAATTGGATGTGGCCAAGACACACCGGAGACTTTTCTATTTTTAGGATATACGCCGACAAGAATAATAGACCTGCAAAATATTCAAAAAATAATGTTCCTTACAGACCTAAAAAATATTTCTCTATATCTACAACCGGTATAAATGAAGGAGATTTTACTCTTGTATATGGCTTCCCCGGCAAAACTCAGGAATACTTAATGAGCAGCGCAGTTAAATACATCTCTGAAGTTTCAAATCCTCACAAGATTAAACTTCGGACACTAAGGTTGGATGTCCAAAAAGAGTATATGTCGCAAAATCAAGAAATAAGAATAATGTATGCGGCCAAAAATGCTAACGTTGCCAATTCATGGAAAAAATGGCAGGGAGAGATGAATGGAATTAAAAGAATGAATATCGTCGAGAAGAAAACTGAGTATGAAAAACGTTTCAATGAATGGGCAAAGAACAGAGATGAATATAAAAATATTGTATCGAGTCTGGATTCTTTATATAAAATGCTTGAGCCATATTCTTTTGCTAACGACTATAATAACGAAGCAATTAATTCAAATGAGATATTGAAGTTTACCGGTTCACTGTTAACCTGTTTTAAGGGTAAAGACGGAAATATTAAAAATGAAGATAAGGATTCAGTAAAAAACATAATTGAACTTTTTTTTAAAGACTATCATCTGCCGATAGACAAAAAATGCTTTGTTTTGTTAATTGATGAATATAGAAAAAATATACCTTTAAAATTTCAACCCGAATACTTTATATCAAAGATGCGTGAATATGAAGGAGATATATATAAATTTGCCGATTATGTATTTGATAATTCAATATTTGCCAATCAATCTCAATGCATGAAAATATTGCAAGATTCTGTCACAATCTCCACAATTCTTAAAGATCCTGCTGTTGAAATGTACTTCGCCTTTAAACAAAAATTTGATGATGACATAAAGCCTGAATACAACAGGTTAAACAATCAAATCACACTTCTGTACAGAAAGTACATGAAAGGTCAGATGGAATTTGACAAAAAGAAAGATTTTTATCCCGATGCAAACTCAACTCTCAGAGTTGCATACGGTAAAGTGTCTGGTTATAGGCCTGCTGATGGAATATACTACAAACCTTATTCTACCTTGGAAGGTATAATAGAAAAAGACAATCCACAAATTTATGATTACAATATTCCACAAACATTGAGAGATATTCACAAAAATAAAGACTATGGCAAATGGAATATAAATGGTACAGTACCTGTCTGTTTTATTGCCAATAACCATACATCAGGCGGAAATTCCGGAAGTCCTGTCATTAACGGGAAGGGTGAATTAATAGGAATTAATTTTGACCGAGTATGGGAAGGAACCATGAGCGATATTGCCTTCGATCCTGATATGTGCAGGAATATCTGTCTCGATATAAGATATGTCCTTTTTTTAATTGATAAGTATGCAAATGCTCAATGGATTTTAAAAGAGATATCTATCAATAATTAAAGAAGGCAGCCTCTGTTTTTATATATTATTCAACCATAGAAATGGGAAGCTCACCAATAAGCACTGCTGTTTTTTAACTTTTGTGTCTGTAGGTGAGCTTCCCAAATCAGAAAATAAAAAAGAGGGACCAAAAATTGCTTTTTGAACGCCCTCTTTAATTTCAAACAAAATTATTTAATTTACTTCTTGTTTTCGTTCAGGTAGTTTGTGTATTTTTCAAGTTTTGCTTTGTAGTCGTCTCCCTTCTCTCTGAAACGGAAATATATATTTTTGAGATACTCTGCAACAACAAGTTTTACTTCCTTATCCGATGTAGATGCAAAACAATTCTCAAAAGGTTCTATGGCAGCCATTAGATTCTCTTCAAGTTGTTTAACAAGTTCTTCGTATTTATTGTCATCAACCTCTTCAGTAGCTGCGGCCTGTATCTCTACAGCTCTGTCATAATAGGCTGCTCCAATGGCGAATGAGCCAAAATAGTACGACTTGTCAATCTCTACAGACTTTTTGTAACATTCAATAGCCTTGTCAATGTTTTTCAGATTTTTCCACACATTACCCTCGGCATAGTACAGACTTGCATTATTAGGTTCGTTTTTTTGAGCCTGGGATATAAGAGTTAAAACCTTGTTTGGATCGTCATTTGACTCAAGATAACTGTTAATAAGCATAACAAGTATGCTCTGATTTGTAGGATATTTTGTAAAACCTGCTTGAAGCACTTCTTTTGCCTTTTCTACGTTTCCTGAAGATTTATATGCTTCTGCGAGAGAAGAGTATATATCACCCTTTGCGTCATAACCATTTTCAATGGACATTTGTAAAAATTTCACAGCTCTATCGTATTCTTTGGCCATTAAGGCTGTCAGACCTGTATAGTACATCATAACTGTATCAGGCTGATTAATAAGCGGATTTGAACTAATGTTTACACAACCTTCAAAATTGTAAGACGCTTTCTTAAAATCACCAAGTGTATAAGCTGTCATTGCTTCAGTCTGATAACGATTCTTCATTGCTAACAGTCTGTCTGTAATATCCTTGGCTTTAGCTTTTTTAACATCGAGTTCAGCTGCTTTTAAAAGAGCTGCTACTCCATCGTCAATAGGATTACCGGTAATATAGTTCTTAGTCTGAACAAAACAGGCCAGTGTGCCATCTTGATTGTAATACAGTTCCTTATCATCATAAATGTCGACTGTATATTTGACATCTAAAACTGTTCTGTCTTCAGTTGAAATAATCCTCTGATCTTTAAGAAGAAGTTTAATTTCATTTCTTGAAGCCCCGTTCCAAATGGACTTAACAGGTGTGTCATAGACTGCAGCACAAGCGTCTGCAAGCTTTATCCAAGTTGCAGGATTAGTACTTTTCTTGGCATCAGCTGACTCTTTAAGTGCCTTTTCATAATTTTTTATGGCATCTGCTACCTCTTTGGTTTGGGCAGCCAATTGCAGTGAAAAAAGCAATGTCAATGCTAATAATATTTTTTTCATTGTAATATTTTGGTATTGATTGTTGTTAATAAATTTAATTATTGATTTCTATAGCTTTATGTTCATTCAAGTTCTTCTGTTTCAACAGGTTTTTCTTCGCTCTTGTTAACGCGACAAACAGCGGCAATGCTATCTCCCTCTTTGATGTTAATCAATTTAACGCCTTGAGTTGCTCTTCCTGAAACTCTTATTGAAGATACTTCAAGCCTGATTGTAAGACCAGATTTGGTAATAATCATTAAATCATTATCATCAGAAACATCTTTAATGGCAATCAATTTACCTGTTTTTTCAGTAATACTCAGTGTTTTAACACCCTTTCCGCCTCTGTTCACCACTCTGTAGTCATCAAGTAATGATCTCTTGCCATAGCCGTTTTCACTCACAACAAGCACATGTTTTGTTTCACCACTGCCTTTAGTATCTGTGTCAACACAAATCATACCAATAACTTCATTGTCTTCACTAATATTTATACCCTTGACCCCAGCACCGGTTCTTCCTATAGCTCTGACGCAACTTTCATTAAACCTCACACATTTACCTTCCCTTGATGCGAGAAGAATCTCATTTTTTCCATTTGTGAGAGTTGCCTCGAGTAGTTCATCATTTTCTTTGATAGTGATAGCATTAACTCCATTGGCTCTTGGTCTTGAATATGCCTCAAGAGAGGTTTTTTTGACTATTCCCCTTTTTGTACAAAGTACTATATAGTTATTGTTAACATATTCCTT
>JAHDRO010000030.1 GCA_018433265.1 Bacteroidales bacterium | reverse complement strand
TTCATGCATGTCTGGATTATAATCAGACTGCAAAGATGGAGAATCAATTCAAATCGACACGCGCTTTTTTTGCTTATAACTAATTGTATAACTATATATTACAAAGAACTAATTTATTTTTCTTTGGACACTAGTGATAAAATATTATGAAAAATATTCCTTTTGCATTATTAACTATTATATTATTAATAGTGATGACACTAGAATTAATCAAATTAGAAATTTCTGATTTGAGCGGCAATGACATCTTTAAAATGACATTGTTATTCGTCTCTTTTATAATAGTGATTTTTATGTTTGTTAAAAGTTTAACAAAAAAAAAGAGATAAGGAGTATGGATGTAAACAGATGATCCAAAGGCGGCCTAGTTTAAAACCGCCTTTTTTTCTTTTCCCCGATATTTTACATCTTTGTAATATGAAGATTCAGATTTCTGCTGCACTGACTCTTGAGCTAAAACTGTCACACTAAAGCCGGTGGTAATCAGTAGCAGCAGGGTTTTGAACCTGAGTTGCATTGATTGAAAAGTTTTACTTACCATTCTCCCTCTTAATCATCTCAATCAGATAACTAATCTCATCTGCGAAGCTTTGAGACCGAATCAAGACCAGGATTGCTGCCAATCACCGTAAGACTGTCTCCTATCTGGAGTTTAAGGTCAGGTTTGGCAAGAAAATCTACCCCCCGCCCTGGTAATTGCAGGTATTGAAGTGCCGGTAAAATATGCGACAGACAAAGCCACCACAACGCTCAGGAAGACAATCCCAAAAGAGAGCATATTCAGTTTAATTCCCCCTTTTCTTAGAGAAGAGAAGAAGCCTGGCCCAACCTGCAGTCCTATGCTGAACACAAACAGAATAAGCCCGAACTCTTTTACGAAATGGAGTGTTTCTGAATTAATTCCAAGCCCCAGGTTGCTGAACAGAATGCCTGAAAAAAGAATCCAGGTGATTCCCAGAGAGATACCGGCTATCCTGATTCTTGACAAAAGGAAACCGGATGAAATTACAAGGGCCAGTACAATTATTGTCTGTGCTGTACCTTCAGAAAAAAACAGTGATTTTAACCACTCCATATTAAAAAATTTAGGCAAAAATTAGATATCTTTTACTATCTTCGATAATAATAAAATTCCTAACCGTTTATTTAATAATCTAAACTTATTGTATATGAAAATGGTAACAGAATTCAAACAGTTCGCAATGCGTGGCAATGTTGTGGATATGGCTGTCGGGATCATTATCGGTGGCGCTTTCGGCAAAATTGTATCATCCTTTGTATCAGATGTACTTATGCCACCTATCGGGCTTTTGCTTGGCGGCGTGAACTTCACAGATCTCAGGGTAACACTTAAGGAGGCAGTAGTCGATGCCGGAGAAACCATTGTACCTGCAGTTACTATCAATTATGGGGCTTTTATACAGGTTATTCTGGACTTCATCATCATTGCCTTTGCAATCTTTATGATGATCAAATTTATGAACTCCCTTAACCGCAAGAAAGAGGAGGCACCTGCTCCACCACCAGCTCCTGCAGAAGATATTACCCTACTCACAGAAATTAGAGATCTTCTAAAGAAAAAGTAATTGTAAATCAGCGATCGCTCTTGGAGATGATGCCTAAAGCTTTTTTAATATCTCATTCTCTGTCTCTATGCGTTGAACCATTCCCTGCGCCAACGATAAACCAACTCTGATCTGATTCCTAATTCCCTTGCAAGATCATTGATATTGTCTCGCTGATAACTTAATTTGACCGCATTTTCCTTGAATTTATGATCATAATGCATTCGTTGTACTTTCATCTCTTAAAGTTAAGTTTT
>JAHDRO010000404.1 GCA_018433265.1 Bacteroidales bacterium | reverse complement strand
GAAGAGATAACTCCTAGCTTATCACAAGACCACTCTGGTTTAAAGAGCAGCTTCTTATTCGCATCTCCTGTGAGTCTATGAATTACCATTTCTCTTGGTAGATACGATATTGCTATAGACACAATATCTACATATTCCTCTTTAGTTAATAATTTAAAACTCTCTTTAAGGTAATAATCATATAATCTTGAATCAGTTTGAATGTAAAGTGAATGAAATTTTACTCCCCAAGTATTGGTTTTAGCTAAATATTTGACTGAATTTAGCATATCTACTTTGTCTTCATATGGCAATCCAAATATCAAATGAGTTACTACTCTTATCTTTCTTTTCTTTAATTCCATTATAGTCTCCTCATAAGTATTTAAATCGTATCCTCTATTAATTAATCGTGCTATATCTTCGCTCACAGTTTGCAATCCTAACTCAATCCAAAGAAATGTCCTATTATTCAACTCTTCTAGATAACCATAGATCTCATCATTGAAGCAATCTGGTCTGGTCGCTATAGCTAATCCTACTATATCTTTTCTGCTCATTGCATTTTCATATTTGAGCTTTAGAGTGTCTATATCTGCGTAAGTGTTAGTAAAGGATTGAAAATATGCAATAAATTTATTTGTCTTCCATTTTCTCTTGTTAATTTCAATTTGCCTATCTATTTGTTTTTCTATAGCGAGATTGGAATTAGTGAAATCCCCAGAGCCTTTTTCATTGCAAAAAAGGCACCCATTATAACTTAGAGTGCCATCTCTATTTGGACAAGTAAATCCACCATCTATAGCAATTTTTGAAACTTTTTCTCCAAATATTTTAAATAGTTCATCATTTAATGTATTGTACCTTTTTCCACTTAACATTTTAACCCTCATATTGTTCATCAGTTACTATGCTTATTACGGATTCAACCATTTTTACAATCATTTCCTGAGGTTCTGCATAAGAATTATCCATATGAAGCCTGTTTTTATAAAGCGGATAAATCCCGGTGAAACCACTAGAATAGAGTTTTTCAATTCCATTATCTGTATATCCGAATATGCCAACTACTGGTACATGGTTTTTATGTGCTATATCTACAATGTCCATCATGACGGGATTTAATTTTTCGCCTTTCATAACTTCAGTGGAGCCAGTTAAAACTAAATCTGCATTGTAAATATAATTTTTTAAATTGCTAATCTCATAAAAAGCATCTATAGTCGATATTATGTCAGCATTTAAAAAACTATATAATCCTGCTGCAACTCCGCCACCCGCACCTGAGCCTTTCACCTTTTCAACATCTACTCCTATTTTTTTCTCAACTACTAATGCAAAATTTCTAAGTCCCCTGTCTAAAGATTCTATAATCAAAGGCGTCGCACCTTTTATTGGCCCATAAGTATAAGCGATGCCGTGAAGTCCAGAAAACTCCTGATTATAATCCGTAACTACTGTAAATGAAGTCTCGTCAAGACGTGCATCTTTCTTCGAACTATCTATATCTCTTATTGTGTATAGTCCCTTTGCATTCAATTCAACTTCATTTCCATTAATGTCTAAAAATCTAAATCCCAAGCTATTTAATATTCCTATTCCAGCATCATTAGTAGCACTACCATGAGTGAAAACATAAAAATCCCTATATCCTTTATTTAATGCGTCTAAAATCAACAAACCCGTGCCATAAGTTGAAGTGTATAAAGGATTCTTTTCCTCCATATTCAAGTGTCTTAATCCTGAACTTTCCTTTAATTCAATGATCACTTTATCATTTAGCGCAGCGTATTTTGCATGGATTTTCCTTCCTAATGGATCAAGCGTTTCTTTTTCGTAAATTTTGCCTCCCAACGCTTTTGTCTGTTCAATTGGAGAATCTCCATTTAGCAAGGGGAATTTATAGATTTCAGCATTTTTTACTATATTTCTAACCCCATCTTCCATATATATGGCCATATCATTGGCATCTAAGATATTTCTAATCCCACATGGCGCAATTATAACTTTCATTTGAGCTCCCGCTTTCTTCTGTATTTTCATATTTTGATTATACCCAAAGCGATTTAATTAAAACCTAGCATTTTATGCCACTTTTCATCATTTTTTATTTGTATAGATGAGAAAACCTTGACTAAAGTCAAGGCCTATTTATTATAGTAATGTTTAATTTCATTTATAAACAAATCAATATCTTCTTTATTTGTATCGAAAGATGTTACTAGTCTAATTAATCCATTTTTTTCATCGTTTATATAAAAGGCGAATTTCTCATGAAGCACATCTATCAGATCTTTTGGCATATAAGCAAATATCATATTAGCTCTTACTTTAGATTTTAACTTTATGCCTTCAAATTTCTCAAGCTCATTCGCGAAATATGCTCCCATTCCATTTGCATTTCTAGCATTTTCTTCCCATATTCCATCCAAATAGGCTAAAAACTGAGCAGAGATAAATCTCATCTTTGAAACCAGCTGCATTCCTTGTTTCCTGTAGAATTGATATCGTCCTTTTAGATTGTCATTTAAAACGACAACGGCCTCCCCAATCATCATTCCGTTCTTGGTTCCTCCAAAACTTACTAAATCAACTCCTGTATCAGTTAACATCTCTTTAAAAGACGAGTTTAATGCGCATACCGCATTTGCTATTCTAGCTCCATCAACGTGTAGATACAGTCCATGTTTATGCGCAAAATCAGCCAGCTCCCTTATTTCATCGACTTCATATAAAGTTCCAAGCTCTGTCACTTGAGAAATAGAGATTATTCTCGGTTGAACTGCGTGTTCATCTCCTAGTACTTCCAAAGTATCAATTATCATCTCTGGCTTTATTTTTCCATCATCAGTTTGTATTTGTATTATCTTATTGCCTGAAAATCTTTCCAAAGCTCCGCATTCATCAACATTTATATGGGCAGATACGGGAGCTACAACTCCTTCATAAGGTAACAATGCTCCTGATAATCCAATGACATTGGCAGATGTGCCCGTAGTTACAAAAAAGACATCAACATCTTTTCCAAATACTTTCCTGAATTTTTGTATGGCTATATTTGTAACCGAATCTTCCCCATAAGCACTTTCATGTTCAAAGTTCACTTCTTCCATAGCTTTTAATATTTTAGGATGAACACCAGATGTGTTGTCGCTTTTAAACATTTTCAACACTATCGCCTCCGAGATTAAATATTATTTTCTGCTTTTTTTCTTTTTAGCATTTGCTCTTTCTACTCTTACCTTTGTCCCTCTAATTTTCTTGCCATTTAAACCGTTTATGACTACTTCATCATATTCAGAAGGTACTTCAATAAATGTGAAATCATCATATAGGTCTATATTTCCAATGATTTTTTTATTTAAGCCAGTCTCTTCAAAAATTGCGGACAAAATATGTCTAGGGCTAATTCCTAAGGATTTTCCAACATTAATGTGAAGCCTTGTATACATTCCATTTGCGTTGAATCTCTTCTTAGTATCTATCTGCTCAATTTCTTCGTGTCCTTCGAATATTTTCTTCTCATCTAAATACATCTTTAGCAATGCTAGTGCAATGTCAAATGAACTGTATTCTTCCAACAACAACGTGTCTAGTATTGGGTTGTATTTCGTTAAGTCATTTTCTTCAATTGCTTCAATTTCTTGTTTAATCTTATCTTGTATGCTCTCGGTATATTTTGCTTGTATATCCTTTAAAGTAGGTATTTCTCTTCTCTCTATTGTTGTCTTTGTATATTTTTGGAT
>JAHDRO010000230.1 GCA_018433265.1 Bacteroidales bacterium | reverse complement strand
TCAATTATTGATACTTGAGTAGCTGCAATTGATGTAACCTCTTCCTTTAAGTTAAGTTCCATTCCGAAACCAGGTCTGAAAGCATTAATAAGTGAAAGACCTAAAATACAAGCAATTATCGTTGTAAACAAATAATATAAAAGGGTTTTGCCTGCAATTCTTCCAAGATCTTTAGTCTCTCCAATGCTCGAAACTCCCATAATGAGAGCGCTGAAGACCAATGGGATAACTACCATCTTGAGACCATTAAGAAACAGGTCACCCAGCCATTTTGTGTAGATAGTATATTCGTGTCCGAAAATACCCAGCAGAACGCCTAGACAGATACCTATCAAAATCTGCCAATGTAAGGCGAGTTTAACTTTTTTGCCCATATAGTCTGATTGAAGTTTTTATAATTAAATAGATAAATTGGGTCACAGAGATCTTAATTGGCAAGTTTGGTGGTATAATATTTTTTGAAGTCGCTCCATCGGTAATAAGGAGCAATATCACTTTTTAAAGGTATCTTAACTTCTTTTTCGCAGTGAAGGATTTTAACCAGGATTTCCGGATTCTTACTGCTTCTGTAAAATATAATTTGCAGATTTGCTCCCATGGGACTTACCTTAAAGTCACTCCATACTTCGCTGATTTTTTCAGGATCATCTGTGGCTACATTCATGCCTTCTATATCCATAAGAGCAAGTAGCGGAATAATATAAGAATCGTGTCCAAATCTCAGATCAGCAGATACACCATGCCCTTTTATGGCTTTTTCGGCACAGTCGAGTATATCTTTGAGAAGCAGTTTGGAACTGTCTTTTGCTACTTTGCCATTTACGTTTGAAGGGCCACATGCATAGTATGTAGACATATTGTTTGCCTGCCAGAGATAAAAAAGCTCGTCTTTTGTAAAAATGTCAAAGAGGGTAAAATCAAGGTCGTCAACGCATGGAATATCTGTAGCTATAAGGTGAATATTTCTCATAAATGTAACAGGATTGTCCACAACATTATGAGCATAGGTCATATCATTAAACAATGAATTAAGAAATGTGTCAAAATTAACATGCTTGAGAAGAAAATTGTTGACAATTTTTGAAATGGAATCTCTGTATACTTGAGTATAACGGTTGTTTAAATAGTAATTTCTGTCAGATGCTTCTCTTATTGTTTCAATTTGTGGATTGAATTCCTTAAGCTTTTCGTTATTGGCAGCCATGCTCAGAATACATCTCGGTACAACTGTAGAACGACTGTATATTGTGCATTTTTTACCATTTTGTGTTGAAAAAACTTCAGGGAAAGAGTCAAACATCCTCTCTGCTATTGCTCTGTGTTCTTTAGCACCAAGTTGTGAAAGATCTCCATATCTTTTCCAAGCATCTTGTGCGGCTGTATTAATTCTTTGGTATACACTTTCTCCAAGCTGAGTCAATTTGCTATCGTTGTGTGCTTTGGCAAGTATGGAACGAGGGTATTCATATGTTTCTTGAGATTGAATCCATCTTGAACCATGTCTTCCATAGTGACTTATGTAAAAAGGGGCATAATCTTTTGGAGCAGGTGTCTTGGCTGTTTTAACGTAGTCGTAAGGTTGGTAAATGCCACTTGCATACTTGATATTACTTAGAAACTCTTCTTTTGTGGTTTGAGACAATAATAATTGTGGAATAAGCAGAACTGCAAGACTAAGAATTAGATAGAATCGCTTCATGATATACTGAGAGTTTGTTTATGATTATTTGCCTATAAAGATAATTTATTTCTTATTTTGAGTTAACATAAAAAAAAATTTCTAACAAATTTGGAACTTTCCAATAATAAATTTTACTTTGCAATAAAAAGTACTTTTAATGGAAAAGATAAAAGATTATGCAAAGGAAATAACAGAGATACGCTCGATGATGGAGCGATCTTCAAAGTTTATGCTTTTGTCCGGATGGGCAGGGATTATTGCCGGTTTAACAGCTATTGCAGGTACGTTTTCTGCTTTTAAATTTTTGCACTTTGTCCCCACGACATTTTTTTATGAAGCCAGCACAAACGTATTATGGCTGGCTTTGGCAGTTTTAACAATTGCTCTTACAGTTGCTGTTTACTGTTCCTACAGCAAAGCTGTTAAAAGAGGTGAAAAATTATGGAATCCTACAACGAGGCGAATGCTGTTTAGTCTTTCAGTTCCACTGATAACAGGTGCCCTGATTATTATTATCTTGATTATTAATGGATTAAATGGGCTAATTGCGCCTTTTACTTTGATATTTTATGGTCTTGCACTTTTTGGAGGAGGATATCATACATTGCCGGAGGTAAAAGTTCTTGGTTTGGTGGAGATATTCCTGGGAATTGTTGCACTATTTATAATAAAATATGCTCTAATTTTTTGGGCAACAGGTTTTGGCCTGGCACATATTATTTACGGGATATATATTCATTTAAAGTACGAAAGGTGATTTCTACTGCAGGTTTACATAAGGCTTTTGAAAGTCGGGTGAGGCTTGGAATTATGTCTGTTTTGGCAGTCAATGACAAGCTTGATTTCAACTCTCTCAAAGAGTATCTCGATGTTACCGATGGTAACCTTGCGACTCATATTAAAGCTCTCGAAAGAGAAGAGTTTATTGGCGTTGAAAAGTCGTTTGTTGGCAAGAAGCCAAATACACGTTATTTTATGACACAAAAGGGCAGGAAGGTATTTAATGAACATTTGCGTGCTCTCGAAAAATTTATTGAGGATAATAAAAAACAATAATTTTAAATTTATGGAATCAACAATGAAAGAAGAGATTCTTAAACATATGGATGATGCAAAGGATCTTGAAAGACTTTACAGAAGTAATGGTTCTCTCTTTAAAAGAGAATTTATGGCGATCTATTCAGAGATAGGAGAAAGTCCTATCGCAAAGTCTTGGTACGAAAGGCTGACATATGAAAGTGAGTTAACAAGCAAGGGTAATAAAAAGGAATTGTTTGTTGTCGTGTTGCTGGCTTTAGTTGCAGGTCTGATAGTAAAATTGAATTCCATTTTGGGTATTAATGAGGAGTTTTATTACACAAGAAATATCGGCTTTGTGGTGTTTCCTGTATTGTTTGCTTATTTTGCATGGATAAACAGATTGTCTCTGAAAAAAAATATCATTTCAGGAGCATTTTTTGTGCTGTTAGCAGTGTTTATTAATCTATTACCTAACAGCCAGTCAGATACTGTAATTCTTGCATGCATTCATATGCCGTTATTGTTATGGGCTTTACTTGGTTTTGCTTTTGTCGCAGATGCAGATGACAGGAATACACGAAGGCTTGCCTATTTGAAATATAACGGGGATTTAGTGGTTATGTCCACGTTACTAATTATAGCCGGAATGATTCTCAGTCTTGTGACATTAGGACTTTTTGAATTGCTCGGAATGAACATAGAAGACTTTTATATGGGCAATATAGGAAGAGTAGGATTTGCCATAACACCTATTGTCGCAACATATTTGATACAAAAAAATCCACAGTTAGTGGGTAGGATCTCACCTGTGATTGCAAGGATATTCAGCCCTCTTGTGCTGATCATGTTAGTAGTATATCTGGTAGCAATTGTTTATTCAGGGAAAGATCCCTATAACGACAGGGCATTTCTTCTTATTTTCAATGCTTTGTTAATAGGGGTTTTGGCTGTCATATATTTTTCAGTATCAGAGTCCTCTGGAAATCCTGTCAACAAATTTAGGATATGGATTTTATTTTTGCTCTCTGCAGTGACTATTATTGTCAATGGCATAGCACTCTCTGCCATACTTTTCAGGATATCGGAATGGGGCTTGACTCCTAACAGAACCGCAGTTTTAGGTGCAAACACTCTTGTTCTTGTAAATTTGATACTGGTTGCCGTGCAACTAATTAAGGTAATTTCAGGTAAAAGTAATATTGACAGGATAGGGATTGTTATTTCGCGCTATCTCCCGGTATACATCATATGGGCAGCAATCGTAACATTTGTGTTCCCACTTTTGTCACAACTCGGAATTGGTTTTTAAACATTCAAAGGAGCGTAAAAAATCTTAATTTTTAGAAAAATTAAAAGGGGGTAAAAAAATTAAACCCAACCCCGCTTTTGCTGATAAGTTTGACAAGTGTTCTCTTATGTAAGGAAAGATTATTGCAGCTGCATTTACATTCCCAAATTGCTCTAAATTTAGAGGTGAATCTCCAAACTTCTCAAATATTCCAACCATGGAAATTGTTGCTTTAACTTGTTCTTTATCTCTGTATTCTTGTGAATAGTGAAGAGTTTGCTTGACATAAATCATGTTATTTTTATGGTTTATATTTACAGATCCATCGATATTTACATTTTGTTTTATTTCAGGATTATTAAATTCTACAGCCTCTATTCTTAAGAAATTGCTTTCCACAAGTAATATGTTATGAACACGAAACCCGGATTCTATATTATTCTTTTCTTCTTTCATTTTTATGCAGCTAAAGGGCAATTTTCAATATTATTTAAAACGACAGTTAAGTCGCAATCATTAGTAGGTAAAGAACAGGGATTACTAGTGAAACTTAAGACAGTACTTGACTTTATAAGGCCTGTAACTTTGATGGATGACTCATCCACCAGAATTTCAGTTCTGTTAGTAGAATAGGAGATGTCAAAAAAAGTGCCAATCAATTCAAGCTGAACATTTTTTAACCTTATAACTGCATCATCGGAAATGAAACAGATGTTTTGATCTGGATGTGACGAAACAAATTCATCATACATATGATTTTCCCAATCAATATAGTCTTTATCCAAATGGTAAACTTTGTTGGGAATTACTTCAATAAAATGAACATCAGAGAGCGGGTCATATTCGTATCGAACTCTGGTTTGAGGGAACTTAATGATAAAATCGTTTAATGCCTGTATAATATGTTCTTGTGGTGTCATAAAAATGTTATTGATTACAAATACTTGTTAAGAATCAGAATAATCTTGTTTGAAAGATCTAACGAATCGGAGCTGTCTTTAGCATCAAAAATAGTATCCTCGTAATCTGCTTTTATTCTTAATTTTTTTAGCTGTAATATATTATTGTTATAAACGCGAAAATCATCTAAAAAGTTTTTTGCATTAGATTTTTTTATAAATGTACCAATTTCATTGATCAATATCTCGTGTGAGCCCATTGTGGGTTTATTATTACCCAAATTAACAAGCTCTTGTTCTGTCTTTTGCAGTTTATGTAACCAAATATGTTTGATTTTTTGATAACATGCATAATAAACACAATGAGCTACTGATGAGTATAGATTCTTGTCGTTTAAAAGCTTTGCTGCTTCAACATTAATCTCAGATTTATTGGATAAGTTGCTCATTATTTGCATACAAAGGTAGCAATAATTTAATGTGTCGCAAATATATTTGAATTAAAGAGATTGAGCAACTTTTTTGTTTATCATTTTACAAGCAAGTTTATTTCAGTTTTAAATTTTTCAAATGAAATTCAATGGTATGAGCCGTATTGAAAATTATTCGATTTTAATTTCATAGCACAGAGGCCACATGAGTCACTTGACAATATGACACCATTCGAATACAGAGAGATGAAAAGGGTTGGATAAAATACATATGATACACTCTTTGGGGTTGTCTACACCAGCCGTTCAGGCAAACCCCAAGAAGTTTTTCATATGTTAAAGAATAGAAATACTAATTTCACAGTCTAAACATAGACTGTCCTAAAAAGGCATTTATTTTTCTGCTATGACATTATAAAATTATTGTTGAGTGTTCATGCGAATTGCAAATTAATAAATTATAGACTTAGCGTAACAATTTTCCGCCGGAAATATCCCAAAACTTTTTGAAATAAGCCGTCAGTTTTTCGAGTACCGTTTCGCGTTTTTTTGTACGGTCTCCGGTCGGTGTAAAACGCGATACCGGAGGCAG
>JAHDRO010000115.1 GCA_018433265.1 Bacteroidales bacterium | reverse complement strand
CGGCAGCAAAAAAGATATTGTTATAAGTTCAAAATTGCAAGATTCTTTAAGACCAGGTCATGTTATAATTTACGGCTGGCACAGATTGGATGGTACTCCCATCCAGCCCGTGTATAACGGCCACTTGGGGAGATATGTGGATTACAGCCACGGTGTGAGGCTGATTTGTGATACCATAAAAATTGACGGAAAGAAATACAACTACCGTGATGTGCTGCGAGATTCTCTTTTGTATACATTGTTGAGTAATGAGGACAAACCATTGGTTATTACATCATATTCTTACTGATTTATACTACTATGAAAAGATTTGTTTTAGCAATATTTATATTATTTACTTTTTTTATGACTGAGAATTGTTTTGCTCAATCATGGATTAGAGTAAATTTAGCCGGCTATTTGCCTCAGGATACCAAGTGTGCAGTATTATTGTCACTTGATAAAGGTGCCTCTGGCAAATTCGAGGTTTTTGAGGTACTTACCTCTAAATTGGTTTATAGTGACGAAGGGAAAGCTGTTAATGCGGCATCTTGGGGTATGAAAAGTGCCTTTAGGATGAATTTTTCTTCTTTAGTTGAGGAAGGGGGATACTATATCGTGTCAAACGGGGTTCGGTCTCCAAACTTCAGGATTTCATCCCGGGCATATGACGGACTTTCTGATCTTTTGCTTGTTTATATGCGTCAGCAACGTTGCTACGATAATCCATATACAGATGCTATATGTCATGCAGATGATGGTTTTATTGTAAATCATCCTACTCGTAATGGAGAAAAAATTGATGTTACAGGTGGTTGGCATGATGCTGCTGATTATCTTCAATATCAGACTACGTCAGCCACAGCTCTTTATCAAATGATGTTTGCATGGCAGCAACAGAGTGATAAATCTGTTTTTAAGGATCTTTATGATGCACGTGGCAGACTTGGATCTAATGGTATTCCTGATATTATGGATGAAATAAAGTGGGGAATGGCTTGGTTGTTGAAAATGAATCCTGAAGATAAAGTAATGTTCAATCAAATAGCTGATGACAGAGATCATGCAGGCTTCAGGTTCCCCCAGGACGATAATATTGATTATGGTTGGGGGCCGGGAAAAGGAAGGCCTGTATATTTTGTAACAGGTGAACCCACAGGGCTTGGCAAGTGGATAAATCGTACAACTGGTGTCTCTTCTGCAGCCGGTAAGTTTGCTTCTTGTTTTGCGATGGGTTCAGAACTTTTTAAGGATTCTGATCCTGAATTTTCAAAAATGCTTAAGAAAAAAGCATTAGAGGCTTATGCCTATTCTGGGGAAAATCCTGGAAATACACAGACAGCCTGTCTTGTTTCTCCTTATTTCTATGAGGAGGACACTTATGTGGATGACATTGAACTGGCAGCAGCTACTTTATATACTTTTAGTAATGACGAGCACTGGCTTAAAAGGGCTGACTACTGGGGTGAACTCGAGCCTGTAACACCATGGATGGAGCTTGGCAGAGGCCGGCACTATCAATACTATCCTTTTGTAAATTTAGGGCACTATTTATTGGCATGTTCTTCTGACATGAATATTCGGAATAAGTATTTCTCCTTTATGAAAGATGGGCTGGAATGTTTGAACAAAAGAGCTGCGGATGATCCATTTATATTTGGAATACCTTTTT
>JAHDRO010000298.1 GCA_018433265.1 Bacteroidales bacterium | reverse complement strand
TATTGAAAAAGCGGTTGAAGCCATGAAAAAGGCAGGGATTACTGCTCAAGTCCGACCAATAAGAGGTGGTAACGATGGAGCACGTCTGTCGTTTATGGGGCTTCCTTGTCCCAATATATTTGCAGGAGGTCACAATTTCCACGGTAAACTGGAATATGTGCCAGCTGAAAGTATGGAAAAGGCAGTTGAGGTAATTATCAATCTTATATCACTTTATATTCAACATGAATAAATACAATAACAAACTTAATTCAACAATCTAAAATTCAATACCATGTTAATGACAACAACATCCACTATTCAAGGGTATGAAATTGATCAATACCTCGGATTAGTATCAGGTGAAACTATTATAGGTGCCAATATAGTCAAGGATTTCTTCGCTGGGATCAGAGATATTGTTGGTGGCAGATCTAGTTCTTATGAGAGAGTACTCAAACAGGCAAAAGAGGAAGCGCTTAATGAGATGTGTTCACAGGCTATAGCACTCGGAGCCAATGCTGTTATAGCTATAGATCTTGACTACGAGACAGTTGGATCTTCAATGCTTATGGTTACTGCAGCAGGGACTGCTGTTAAGATCAGATAATTTTTTTTTAAAATATTTGCATTAATAAATATTTCCACTACATTTGCCAAGTTATAATTCGAAAGATAAAATGACAACTTTACATTCAACTTCTGTCATTATGTGTAAAACATCCATGTCAACAATCACAACAACAATGTTGTATGATGGAAGTTGGTAATTTTTAGTTTATAGGTAAATTGAAACCGGCTTCTTGATTCAGGAGGCCGGTTTTTTATTAATAACCCTGTTAATTGCTCAACTATGAAAGTATTAAAATTTGGAGGATCATCTGTAAGCTGCCCCTCAAGAATAAGAGAGGTAATTGAAATCATTATAAATTATAAGAGAGATGGTTCAGTTATTACGGTTGTGTTTTCGGCATTTCAGGGAGTAACGGATATGTTAATTGAGATAGCAAATCGTGCATCTTCAGGTGACAATAGTTATACATCTGTTTTTGAGGAATTAAGAGACAGGCATTTAAATGCGATAAGAGAGTTGATACAGATAAAAAACCAAAGTCACATTCTGACAAATACTATGATGAGCTTGAAAGAGTTGTCAGATATATTGCATGGAGTAGTACTGATAAAGGAATTGTCTGCCAAAACTCTTGATCTGGTGATGAGTTATGGTGAAAGACTCTCTGCTTATATTATTAGCGAAGCTATCAAGGATGTTGGGATTGATGCTGAGTATTTAGATAGCAGAAGATTGGTAATATGTGACGATAATTATGGATACGGACGTGTTAATTATGAACTTACATACAACAATATAAGAGAATATTATAGTTCTCATTCAAAATTACAGGTTGTTACCGGGTTTATTGCCTCGACAAAGAAAGGTAATACTGTTACACTTGGCCGGGGTGGATCTGATTATACTGCTTCCCTTCTTGGAGCTGCACTTGAAGCAGAAGAGATAGAAATATGGACAGATGTCGATGGAGTCATGACAGCCGATCCAAAGAAGGTTAAAGGGGCATTCCCCGTAACTTTTCTTACTTATGATGAAGCTATGGAAATGTCGCACTTTGGAGCAAAGGTTATTTATCCTCCGACAATGCAGCCGGCTATGGACAAAAACATACCAATAAGGATACTGAATACCTTAAACCCATCTTTCAAAGGGACTTTAATTGGAAGAAAAAACGGTGGCGAACGATACGAGATCAAAGGAATTTCATCAATCGACAATATATCCATTCTGCTGATTCAGGGAAGTGGAATGATAGGTGTTGCAGGAATTGCAAAGAGAGTGTTCGGCGCTTTGGCAGATGCAAATGTCAATGTGATCCTTATCTCTCAGGCATCTTCTGAACACTCTATTTGCATAGGAGTCATGCCAGATTCTGCCAGACAG
>JAHDRO010000117.1 GCA_018433265.1 Bacteroidales bacterium | reverse complement strand
TTGCATTTGAGGCTGCTGCACCATTAATTCTCATTAAGTCGCATCATCTCCTGGAAAAACACACACTTACAAAGGGACAGCTATACTGGAAAGATCAACTGGCCGGATGGTATGGACAGTTAATGCATGAGGCACAGTATTTGGATCCTGTAATGAGAAATATTGAACTTTTTCTCGAGGATACTCAAAAGAACGTTTGTGGCACCGTTGAAGTGGAACTTAGACCATATCATTTTGCAGTACTCGCTTGTGAAAGTAAATATGATCTTATGAATTCCAGATTCGGAGAATATGGAGAGGCAAATAGATCATTTACAGGGCAGGATGTAATTGGCTTCACTAAAGTTCTGGCTAATCCGTTGAAAATATATTATTCGGTTCATGAAGAAGATTAAGGCAGCAATAGCAGGAGGTACAGGATATACGGCCGGGGAATTGATCAGAATTCTAATTCGTCATCCTTATGTAGAGATAGTTTCTGTTCTAAGCAGCAGTACTCCCGGAGCGAAGATTACATCATTTCACAGAGATCTGCTTGGAGAGACAGATATGTGTTTTGTAGACAAAGTAGAATTTGCCAAGACTCTTTCCGGGACAGATGTGGTATTTCTTTGTCTCGGTCATGGGCTGTCAAGGGAATTCCTCGATGAGTATAATCTTGATAAAAAATGCAAAGTCATAGATCTTGGTAATGATTTCAGAATAGAAGGAGAATATGGAGATTTCCATTTTGTCTATGGTCTATGTGATCTTTTTCGCGATAAGATCAGAAATGCATCTTATATTGCAAACCCGGGTTGTTTTGCCACAGCCATTCTTCTTGCACTTTCTCCTTTGGCTATTTTGGAAGAACTGACTGACGAAATTCATATACATGCTATTACAGGTTCTACGGGTGCAGGAAGGAAACTTTCGGAGACCTCTAATTTTAGTTACAGAGACAATAATATTTCTGTATACAAACCTTTTACCCATCAGCACATTCCTGAAATAAGGAAGAGCCTTGCCGAACTTTCGGGAAGCGATATTCCGCAAATCAATTTTGTGCCTTTGAGAGGTGATTTTACCAGGGGAATTTTTGCGAGTATCTATACGCGAGCCTCAGAGAGGTTTGATTTAAGTGAAATGATTGAACATTTCAACTCTGTCTACAAAAACTCTCCCTATGTGATAATTTCCAATGAGAGCATTTCACTCAAAGAAGTTGCAAATACAAACAAGGCCTTAATTCATGTGGAGAAACATAATGGTTACTGGCATTTGACATCAGTTATTGACAATCTTATCAAGGGCGCATCTGGACAGGCAATTCAAAATATGAATATCATGTTCGGCTATGAAGAAAACTGCGCTCTCAGCTTAAAAGGAAGCGCATTTTAAAAAATGAAACCATTTAACGTATATAAAACTTGGCCTGTTGAGCCTGTCAAGGCTAAAGGCTGCAAAGTGTGGGACAGAGACGGAATAGAATATCTGGATCTTTATGGTGGACATGCAGTTATCTCGATTGGGCATGGTCATCCTTACTATGTAAAAATGCTTTGTGAGCAGATGGATAAAATCTGTTTTTATTCTAATTCTGTTCAAAATTCTTTACAAGTCGAGCTTGCCGACAAGTTAGGGAAAATAAGCGGATATGATGATTATTCACTGTTTCTTTGTAACTCGGGCGCAGAGGCTAATGAAAACGCCCTAAAGCTTGCTTCATTTGCCTCAGAGAAGAAAAGAGTCGTTTCATTTAAGGAGGCATTTCATGGAAGGACATCAGGAGCAGTTGCCGTAACTGACAATCCAAATTATGTTAGCCCTTTTAATGCCGGGCATGAGGTGACATTTGTTCCGATTAATTCAGTCTCTGCAGTTGAAAATGAACTCTCTAAGGGAGATGTTGCTGCTGTAATAATTGAGGGGATACAAGGAGTTGCAGGAATATACGAACCTGATAGTTCGTTCCTTAAAGAGCTGAGTTTATTGACCAAGAAATTCGGAGCCTTTCTTATTCTTGATGAAGTTCAATCTGGCTATGGCAGAACTGGTCAATTTTTTGCTCATCAACATTCCGGGATAAAGCCTGATATCATAACAACAGCCAAAGGTATGGGCAACGGATTTCCAATAGGTGGAGTAATAATTTCATCTGAAATAAAACCTGTACCAGGCATGCTGGGAAGTACATTTGGAGGGAATCATCTTGCCTGTACTGCAGCTATTGCTGTTCTCGATGTGCTTCAATCAGAATCGCTGATACAAAATGCAGCAAAAGTAGGTGAATGGTTGATTGCATCTCTTAAGAAAATACAAGTCGATATTCCGGGAAAAATAACTTCTGTTCGTGGCAGGGGATTAATGATTGGAATCGAATTGGATAATAAATACACAGAAGTTAGAGACAGACTTTTGTTTGAGAATCATATTTTTACAGGAAGTTCTAAATCAAATATTATAAGAATTTTACCTCCACTTACGATTTCGATGGAAGAGGCAGAATATTTTTTAAAATCATTTACAGACCAGTTAAATAAATAATAATGAAAAAATTCACTTGTGTTAAAGATATAGAGCCGTTAAATATTGCTTTAGCAAAAGCGACTGAGGTTAAAGCCAATCCATTTGCAGATCAGGCTTTAGGTAAAAATAAAACCTTATTGATGATTTTTTTCAATTCAAGCCTCAGAACTCGTTTAAGTACTCAAAAAGCAGCCATGAATCTCGGAATGAATGTGATTGTGTTGGATATCAATCAAGGAGCCTGGAAACTTGAAACAGAGAGGGGGGTAGTAATGGATGGAGACAAGTCTGAACATATACTTGAAGCAATTCCTGTTATGGGCTCATATTGTGATATTATTGGCGTAAGGTCATTTGCCAAACTTGAGGATAAATCTTACGACTACAACGAGATAATTCTCAATCAATTTATAGAATATTCAGGAAGACCGGTATTCAGCATGGAATCTGCAACACGCCATCCGCTTCAGAGTTTTGCAGATTTAATTACGATTGAGGAGTATAAGAAAGTTGAACGACCCAAGGTTGTTCTTTCGTGGGCTCCTCACCCCAAGCCGCTTCCACAGGCAGTGGCCAACTCTTTTGCGGAGTGGATGAATGCGACAGACTATGAATTCGTCATTACTCATCCCGAGGGCTATGAACTCTCCGAAGAGTTTACCAAGGGTGCCAAAATCGAATATGATGTGGAAGCAGCTTACAAAAACGCAGATTTTATTTATGCAAAAAATTGGTCTAAATATAGAGACCCTGACTACGGAAAAGTTGTAAACAAAGATAGAAACTGGACTGTAGATGCACGAAAAATGAAACTTACAAATAACGCCAAATTCATGCACTGCCTGCCTGTAAGAAGAAATATGATTGTGACAGATGAGGTCATTGAATCACCTGACTCAATAGTTATCCCGGAAGCAGCAAACAGAGTTGTTTCGGCCCAGGTAGTGCTAAGAGAGATGTTAAAATCTATAACTTAACTAATTGAATATTATGAAACAGCTTACAGTTGTCAAAATAGGAGGAAATATTGTTGATCGTCCGACTGACCTTGAAGAATTTTTAAAGCAGTTGAGCAAAGAGAGTGGACCGAGAGTGCTTGTTCACGGTGGAGGCGCTATGGCCTCAGACCTATCTTCAAAGATAGGCCTTAAAGTAAATATGCAGGATGGAAGAAGAGTAACTGACATGGATACTCTTAAGCTTGTAACAATGGTTTATGCCGGCTGGATAAACAAAAGCATAGTAGCATTGCTTCAGAAGTTCGGCACTAATGCCATAGGCCTTTCAGGTGCTGATGGAGACATTGTTCCTGCTACAAGAAGGTCTCCCTATCCAATTGATTTTGGTTTTGTGGGAGACGTAAATCCCGAAGATATTAATCTTCCACTTCTTGAGAGTCTTCTCGGTAGAGGAATTACTCCAGTATTTTGTGCAATTACTCATGACAGAAACGGTTCTTTGCTCAACACCAATGCTGATACCATGGCATCCAGCCTGGCCATTGCCCTTTCGAGAGATTACTCCACCAAGT
>JAHDRO010000132.1 GCA_018433265.1 Bacteroidales bacterium | reverse complement strand
CACTCATCACCTTCCACATCAATCACTACGTGTTGAACAAGATTGCCGGCCAAATCTGGCAACATCTCAATAGATCTTACTGTACCTGATGCAGAAGAGTGTATATTGGCGGATATAAATCCACTCGATTTTGCAATTAACTGCCCTACCTTAACCTTATCACCTTTAACCACAACAGGCTCAGCTGGAGCCCCAAGGTGTTGGGACATGGAAATAAAAGTTGTTTTAACTGGTGCAAAATCCTCAATTGCAGCATCCTTAGATATTTTATTATCATCAGGATGAATCCCTCCAATAGAAAATGTTTTACTCATATATACTTGTAACTTACTGTTCGACTAACTGTGACTCTTCTTCTTTCTTAGTAACTCTCACAGGAAAATTAACTTCGAGAATTGAGTTGGTAGGACACTCCTGTACGCACTTGCGACAAAGCTTACATTTGTTATAATCAATATATGCAAGATTAGATGAAATTGTTATTGCGTCAAATGCACATACCTTCTGACATTTCGTGCATCCTATACATGCTACTGTGCATGCTTTTTTAGCTATTCCCCCCTTATCCTTATTAACACACGACACAAATATTCTTCTGTTTTTTATTCCTCTGGATCTCAACTCGATAATCATTTTTGGACAAGCCTTGACACATGCACCACAACCTGTACATTTTGATTCGTCAACTTCTGGTAATCCGGTTTCAACATTAACTTTTATAGCATCAAACTGACATGCCTGCTCACAATCTCCAAGTCCAAGACATCCGTATCTGCATGCAGTATCCCCTGCATACAAAGAAGACATTACTGCACATGAAGGATATCCATCATAAAAATTGATTTTTGGTCTGTTGTCATAACTTCCGTTACATCTTACAACTGCTATCTGAGGATTTTTTTCTGCCACTTCCATACCCAGATAGCCTGCAATTTGTTTCATCACATCATTTCCGCCCACGGGACAAAAATGATTGTCAAGATTAGAAGCTCTGACACATGATTCAGCGAAAGCCCTGCATCCGGCATAACCACAACCGCCACAATTCGCACCAGGTAAAATTGCCTGCACTTCGTCAATTCTCGGATCCTCCTCTACCTTAAACTTCTGAGCAACAAAATAGAGAATCAGAGCCAACAGAAGCCCAAGAATTGTTAACGACAAAATCGTAAATAATACTGTATTCATTATTCATCCAGTTTCTCAATCGTAAATACAAATTCCTTTTTAAAATTATCCCTTAAAAGGTAAATTGTCAAAAAATATAAGGCTAAAGCACAAATAATAGACAAACCTATAAGTATTTCTGAAATTTTAAAAGTTGACAAAAATAACAATAAAATCAAAAGAATAATCAAAGGAATAATATAAGATATCCAAAGTGCCTTCAAACCCAAACTTTGTTTCATCACAACCTTAACCTTTTCTCCATTTTTATAACGTTCGAACCCATTGGCTGGAACCTGAATCACACTATTTTGAGAATTGGCGGCTGAACACATCCCTTTTGCGCCACAGGAAGAACAAGCTGATTGGCGAGTTATTTCAACAGAAACAAAATTATGGTTAATATCAATAACCACACCTTCGTGCTCAATTCTGTCAGATTTACTCATTTTACTCTGCTTTTTAATGGATATTTCAAGTTTGCATACTCAGCAAGTCTTGCTGAAATATATCCAACCTGTATAGAGGTTTCTATAATAAGGGGCACTCTGTTTTCATCAGCTGAAACCCAGATGGAAATAACTTCATTCCCCTTAAATGCGTGTCCGGCCACAGGTTTAGCCTCAATCTTAAGCGTATTAAAAGTACCCAAGCCGAAAACTTTTTTTACTTCAGATCCTGCATATGAATATTTAACATAATTAATTTTGCCGTCAATTGCGAAACTTACTGTAAAGGCAACACCAACAGGTTTGGATGAGATGTTTTCATTTCTTATAGAATAAACAAGTGAAAGAAGATCATATGTTTTAGTCGAAACTTTATGTAGTGTATCTCTTACAGGATTATCTCTCTTTTTATACAAAGCCCTTATATTATTATCTTTAAGAAAATATATGTAATTTTTCATGCGATATTTTCCTTCAAGTACATCCCTGTAAAAATAAAAAGGAGTAATATCTTCAGGATAAAATCTTGATTCATAGTAATCCCTTACCTTAAAAAAAACATCATAAAATTTAAAACTTTTACCATTTGCTTTGGCAATATAATATGGTTTTATTGTATCGCTTTTCTGCTCAATCGTAAAAACCACGTCTCCGACTTCAGTGTTAAATGGTCCCCACTGGTATTTGACCAAATAATGAAGCATCTCACCGGGAGCAAAGGCAAGTTGATTTTCTCTCTGAGCAAATACAAAATCTAAATTTAAAACAACAATAGCTAAAAGTAGAAAAGATCTCTTCATTTTAAAAATTAATATCAAAATCGGAATTAGATATAAATTCTTCCTTATTCATCTTGGAAGAAAATGTTTAAATTCGCTCATTGGAAAATATCTCAGTATCGAGCTTCACATCATTGGTATCAACAAATTTTACCTCTGAATGCCTAAACCTCATTTGAACATCTCTTACTTCTCCATTTCTATGTTTAGCAATAATAATATCAGTAAGTCCAATTAGCTCTGGATTCTCTTCTGCTGAAGAATAATAATCAGGACGATGAATAAACATAACAATATCCGCATCCTGCTCAATAGCACCTGATTCGCGAAGATCGCTCAGTTGTGGCCTTTTTGTACCACCTCTGGTCTCTACTGCACGACTCAACTGCGAAAGTGCTATAATCGGAATATTCAACTCCTTAGCTATAGCCTTGAGTGAGCGAGATATTGCCGATACTTCCTGCTCTCGCATGCCTTTAAATTCAGGAGGTCCTGTCATCAACTGAAGGTAGTCGATAACAATCATCTTAACACCGGCATTTGAAACCAGCCTCCTTGCCTTGGAACGAAATTCATAAATTGAGAGAGAAGGCGTGTCATCGATATAAAGAGGTGCTTTTACCAGTTTATTAAGTTTTGCATTAAGCTGTTCCCATTCATAATCTTCAAGTCTCTTTCCTCCCTTGATTTTATCGGGCTCCAGTCCTGTTTCACTAATCATTAATCTTTTGGCAAGTAAGAGAGAAGACATCTCAAGAGAGAAAAATGCTACCGGCACATTGTGATCAACAGCCATATTCCTTGCCATAGTAAGCACAAAAGCTGTTTTTCCCATTGATGGACGTGCTGCAATAATTATCAAGTCAGAAGGTTGCCAGCCAAGAGTAACTCTGTCGATAGATGTATAACCAGACGGTATTCCACTTAAACCATTTGCTTTTATCTGATTGTTCTGCAACTCTTCAATCGCTTCCGAAATAACATATTGTATCGACTGAGTATCTTTTTTCATGTTTCTGTCGGAGAGAGTAAAAATCTTCTGCTGAGTTGAGTCAAGCAGATCGTCAACAGGAATAGTATCATCAAAAGAATCTCTCTGTATCTGATAGGAAATTGAGATTAACTCCCTCTGAATATACTTCTGGAGCAAGATTTTAGAATGATAGTCGATATGAGCTGCAGCTCCTATTTTCATGCTGAGCTGAGTAAGGTAAACAGTTCCGCCAACTATATCAAGATCACCAGTTTTATTAAGTTCTTCTGAAACAGTAAAAATATCTACGGGAGCATGTCTTGTAGCAAGAGAGATTATTGCAGAAAATATCTTTCTGTTACTCTCCTTATAAAAACACTCAGGCACAAGAGTATCTACGACGTCCGCAACAGCCTCCGGTTCAAGCATAAGAGCCCCAAGAACGGCTTCTTCAATATCTACAGCCTGAGGTGGTTTCTTCCCCATTTCAATGCTGATAAGATCTACCTCCTTGTCAGGATTTTCCTTTTTTTTATAAGTTTTAGCCATTAACTACCTCCCTTTTTCAGAAAAGATCTTGTCCAATACTTTAAGAATCTTCTCCACAGCGTAATCAATTTCTGCATCATTGATACACAGTGGAGGAGCTATTCTGAATGCTGAGTCTGTCGAAAGGAACCAGTCACTCATTACACCTTCTTTCAATAACAATCTTACAGCAAGTTCTCCCAATCCTGATTCTCCAAGCTCAACTGCAATTAACAATCCTGCTGCCCTAATCTCTTTGATTAAAGGATGATCCCTGAGATATTTCACAAAACGCTGTGACTTACCTTCCACCTCGTCAACCCATGGTTCTTTGAGCAATACCTTAAGAGATGCAAGTGCTGCAGCACAGGAGACAGGATGACCTCCGAAAGTTGTAATATGACCTAATGCTGGTGAAAATTGCCAACTTTCCATTAATTCTCCGGAAGCAATAAATGCCCCTAATGGCATACCCCCACCTAAAGCTTTAGCCAAAGTAATGATATCAGGAATAACCCCGTACTTTTGAAATGCAAAAAGCTTTCCACAACGGCCAAAACCTGTCTGCACCTCATCAAAGATCAGTAAAGCTCCCACCTCATTACAGCGTTGTCGCAGAGCTTCAAGATAACCCTCAACAGGTAAGATTACACCGGCTTCGCCTTGAACAGGTTCAATAATTACAGCTGCAGATTTTTCCGTTATCTTTCTTAAATCATCAAAATTATTGAAATTAATATGACTAATCCCGGGTAAAAGTGGTCTAAAAGCTCTCTTAAGTTCTTCATCACTCATAAGGCTCATAACACCCTGTGTGCTACCGTGGTAACAATTGTAACAGCTTACAATCTCACGCCTTCCAGTAACTCTTTTGGCCAATTTGACAGCCGCTTCGTTCGCTTCACTTCCTGAATTGACATAATAGACGCTATTCAGATTTTCAGGCAAACAAGATGTGAGCAAAGTCGCATGCTCAACTTGTGGAGCCTGTATCAATTCACCATATACCATCAAATGCATGTAAAGTTCAATCTGAGCCTTAACTGCATCAATAACCTCCTTGTTGGCATGTCCCACATTCGAGACTGATACACCGGAGATAAGATCAATTATTTTTTTCCCATCAGGTCCATAAAGAAAAACTCCTTCGGCTTTTTCGATTTCAAGACCAAAAGGGTAAGGGGAAGTCTGCGCTATATGCCTGAAAAAAAGCTCCCTGAGAATATAGGGTACTGAAGACATTTACTCTTTTTCAAAGTCAGCACTAACAAGGATTCTGCCACAGTATTCACAAACAATTATTTTTTTGCTTGAAGCGATATCCATCTGCCTTTGAGGGGGTATCTTGTTAAAACATCCAGCACAAGCATCTCTCCTGACTGTAACAACCGCAAGGCCATTTCTCGCATTACATCGAACCTTTTGATAAGCAGCAAGCATCCTTGCATCTATCTGGGAAGCAATTTCTTCAGATTTCTTTATCAACTCCTTTTCTTCTTTGGCAGTCTCGGTAATAATGGATTCAAGTTCCTTTTTCTTATTCTCAAGATCTATGGTCCTCTCCTTGATAGCTTCCTGAGCAGCGGCAATAGCCTCTTTCTTTTCGGCTAGCAACAAAGTCTTCTCTTTAATAATCTTCTCTGCATGCTGCACTTCAAGCCCCTGATATTCTATCTCTTTCGACAGAGAATCATACTCACGGTTATTCTTAACATTATTCTGCTGACTGGTATATTTTTCTATGAGATTCTTTGAATTCTCAAGATCCATTTTCTTCTGAGCAATTAATTTCTCAAACTCCTTGTACTCTGTCTGCAAATTTTCCAGCCTTGTCTTCAATCCCTGAATATCATCCTCAAGATCCTGAACCTCCAGTGGCAATTCTCCTCTAAGAAGATGAATCTTATCTATCTTACTGTCTGTCTGCTGCAAATTGTATAGAAGACGCAACTTTGTCTCCATACTCAGGTCACCTTCATTGGCGGTTTTCTGCAAAGAGATGAATGTTCCCCCATCCAGAGGGGTTTCAATATTGGATTTTGATTTAGCTGTTGCCATAATT
>JAHDRO010000037.1 GCA_018433265.1 Bacteroidales bacterium | reverse complement strand
GTATTTGCCATAACAGCCTCACTCTTATTTTATTTTAACAATTTTAACCCCAGCAGTCTTATATACCTTGAATTGACCATTTTCCGAATAAATCAGATAAGCGTCAATATCGCGCCTGTCATTAAGAAATTTTATTGCCTCATCAAGGCCTACAACCATAAAAAAAGTTGCCAAAGCATCAGCAGTCATTGCATCTTGGGCAATTACCGTAGCACTTAGCAATGAATGTGTAACAGGATACCCAATTCGAGGATCAATTGTATGAGAATATTTTTTACCACCTTCTTCATAAAATTTTCTATAATTGCCTGAAGTTGCAAGACCTTTCCCAGAAAGTGCAATTACTGCCTGCAACTCCTCTCCGGGAATAAAATTACCCTCTACAGGTTTGTCAATCCCCACATTCCATTCATGCCCCTTAGGATTATGACCCTTGCAGAAGATCTCTCCCCCTATCTCAATCATATAGTTGCTTACTCCCAAACTGTCAAACTTACGCGCCATAACATCTGAGGTATATCCCTGAGCTACAGCATTCATATTAAGAGTAACTCTCGAATCACTTCTTTTCACCCTGCCATTATCTATCCAGATTTTGTCCATTCCTACAAAGGTTTTAATACTATCAATATCCTCCTGAGTCACTTTTTCTCTGTTCTTAAAGCCAAAACCCCAAATATCAAAGAGAGGAGCTCCAGAAATATCAAACGCTCCCGAACTTAAATCGTAAATCTCCCTCGATTTATTGAATAGTTCAACAAAAAATGCATCGGGGGGAATATTTTCCCCCCTGTTTATCCTTGAGATCAAAGAAGAATCATTGTAAACAGAGAGTGAATTGTCAACTGCACTTAAAACTTCGTTGACCACTTCGTCCAAAGAATCCGCCCCGTCAACTGAGTATACTATATGGTATGTTGTCCCTTGAGTGAAGCCGTCAATTGTCCTGTAAATTAATTTCTTCTCACAACTTGTCGTAACAATAGCCAACAACAGAAATACAACTAATTCATTAACTCTTTTAGAACAATTCATAATAAGAACCATTTTGGCACAAATTTAGAATAAATAAAATTATATTTGTACGAAATAAAGACTCTTTCAATCATATGAGACGATTCACAATTCTCCTTTTGCCAATTATAGCTTTCATGCTTCTAACCATTTCATCCTGTAACAAAGACGATGAAGACGAAACTACATCCGAATATATGGAAGGTACACTTTCTTTCAAATGTCAAGAGTACCTGCCTGTTTCTACCCAGATTGAGCTTAATGCAACCGGGATAACTAATCCCACATCAGGTATAACATACAAATGGATAACAGTTGGATTCAGTGCTGACACAACTGAAGGTCAGAATATTATAATTACAACACCATCTACGACAGGTGATTATACTGTAACCGTTTCTGCATCTGCAGATGGTTTTTATTCCAAGTCAAACTCACTGGCTGTTAAGGTTATTGATATTACTTCCGAAAACAGTCTCAAAGGATTGAAAAAAAGCGGAGAATATATAACTGATCCAAGAGATGGTAAAGTTTATTACTATTCAACCATAGGTGACCTTGACTGGTTCAACTACAACTTAAATTATGAAAGTGCCGGTAAGGCATACAAAGATGAAACACTTCTTGCCATATTTATGGGCAGACTTTACACATGGTCTGAGGCAACCGACAACATCAGTAAAAGCGGACTGGGCGAAGGACCTCGCGGTGTGTGTCCTCCCGGCTGGTCTGTTCCTACAGCAGAAGACTGGGAGAATTTGGCAAAGGTACTTAATGGATACACCACTCTTCCTTTTCACGATTCTTGGAGAGGTCTGGGAGAAAAATTAACTGTCAACGCACAGCTAAACGATAACAATATATGGAAATACAGCCCGGATAATGCCCAAAAAAATCTTTTTACCTGGAATGCACTTCCAGCAGGGTGTATGATGAATAATTTAAACCGTTTTGAAAATTTGTTTTCTTTCGGTTTCTGGTGGTCATCAACCGAAAAAGATTCAAATTTTGCTGAATATCGTTACATCTATTTTGACAGTCCTGATTTTCCATATAATTATGTGACAAAAGAGTATTTTGGTGCATCTGTTAGATGTGTCAGAAAAAGTCTCTAACTTGTTTAAATCATTATTAATAAATTAATTAGATTAAATTATGAAATTATCAAAAGGAACAATTGTAATTTTGGTGATATTAGCAATTCTGCTCATTTTTCTCTTTTGGGGAATGCGAGTTTATAACAAAATGGTTGCCCAAGAAGAGGGAGTAACATCTGCATGGTCTCAGGTTGAAAATGTTTACCAGCGTCGTGCTGACCTTATTCCAAATTTAGTGGCTACTGTCAAAGGTTATGCCACACATGAAAGGGAAACTCTTGAAGGTGTAGTCAATGCAAGATCCAAAGCTACGCAGACCACAATAGACCCAAAAAACATGACTCCAGACGCCATGGAAAAATTTCAGGCAGCTCAGGGTGAACTGACAAATGCACTGAACAAATTGATGGTTGTAGTTGAACGTTATCCTGATTTAAAGGCAAACCAAAACTTTTTGGAATTACAAGCACAACTTGAAGGAACTGAAAACAGGATTACAGTAGAAAGACAGAAGTTCAATGACGCTGCACGAGGGTTTAATACCTATATCCGTCAATTTCCAAAAAATATTATAGCTTCTCTCTTTGGTTTCGAGAGAAAACCATATTTCGAAGCAAATGAGGGGACAGAACAACCACCAAAAGTTGAATTTTAATTGTGGCTGCCTCAAAATTTCTTTCAGATTCAGATAAGTCCTTATTGATTAAGGAAATAGAATCTGCGGAACTTAATACTTCCGGTGAGATAAGGGTACATATTGAAAGCAAATGTAATTCAGATCCAATCAGCAGGGCAATTACTGTATTTAATGCTTTAAAAATGTACCGAACAAAGGAGCGAAACGCTGTCCTGATATATATTGCATATGAATCAAAGAAACTTGCAATAATTGGAGATGCAGGGATCAATTCAACAGTCCCGGAAGGGTTCTGGGATGATGTTAAAGATGTTCTTGTCTCTCATTTTGCATCCAATCAAATAGTTGATGGACTTAGAATTGCTATAAGAATGACAGGAGATAAATTAAGAGATTACTTTCCCCATAAAACAGACGACACTAATGAACAGAGCAATGAAATATCGTTTGGTGAATAAGCCACTGACTCTTCTGGTCCTATTGACTATAGCAGTAACTTCAGTACTCGCCCAGGTTCCTGAAAGGCCATCTCCTCCGAGACTTGTGAATGATTTCGCTGTCATCCTGACGCCAGAGCAAAGTACATATCTCGAAGATACTCTGGTGAATTTTGCAAACAAAACCTCCAACCAGATTGTCATCGTGACGTTAAACGATTTCGGAGGCATGGAAAGATCACAGATGGCCTATTCAATTGGTGAAGAGTGGAGAGTCGGACAGGAAAAATTTGATAATGGTATCGTTATACTTATAAAACCTAAAAGACATGACGAACGTGGTGAAGCTTTTATAGCTACTGGTTATGGCCTTGAAGGAGCTCTCCCTGATGCCATATGCAAAAGGATTGTGGAACAGGAGATGATTCCACATTTTATGCTGGGAGAGTACTATGAGGGGATTGTCGAGGCTCTTAAAGTGATTATGCCAATAGCTGCAGGTGAATTCAGTTCCGAAGAATATGCTGCACAAAGCGAGGGAAGTTCTTTGTTCGGTGCGTTGATCGTCATCGGAATTGTACTGATCTTTATAATTTTTTCCATTGTTAACAAAAGAAAGGGACCAACTAATTTTGGAGGGGGTAATAGAAAAGACCCAGGTTTTCTTGATTTGTTAATACTTGGGTCTTTACTTTCTGGACGAGGAGGACGGTTTGGCGGATATTCTGGCGGAGGATTAGGTAGAGGCGGATTTGGAGGAGGTGGATTCGGAGGATTCGGAGGCGGTAGTTTCGGAGGAGGTGGCGCAGGTGGCAGCTGGTAAAATCAACTCTTAGAAAAAAGGTGAATTAAGACAATTTCCGACGAAGTCCCAATACGAAATTCTGGTCCCCACAAACCAAGGCCTGAAGAGACAATGAAATGTGTCTTTCCTCTGACTTTATACCCATATGATAATTCATACATCTTTTTCACAAAAAAACTTCCAGGCCAAAACTGCCCTTGATGAGTGTGACCTGAAACTTGCAGATCTACACCTGCAAATTCTGCTTCCTGAAGATTGTAGGGCTGATGATCCATTAAAATTACCGGCCATTTTTTGTCAACACCTTCAATCAACATGCCCAGACTTTTTCTATGATGGTTGGTTTTGTCATCTCTTCCTATAATATTCAAAATACCATCACCAACATTAACAACAACTACCGAATCTATCAGCAGATGTATTCCCGAAGATCTGTAATATGAATAAAGTGCTTCTTTATCACCACCATAATATTCATGATTGCCCGTAACTGCATATGTACCATAAGTTGAAGTAATACTACCTAATAACTCAGACAACTTTCCATCTATCAGTGGCTTTATGTTCCTGTCGGAAATATCTCCTGTAATTAAAACCAAATCCGGATTTTGCCTGTTTATCAGAGCCACATATTGGGTCAGTTTATCTCTGTTGATAATGGTACTTAAATGAATATCGCTTGCAAGCACAATATTTACTCCGTCTGGCGGAAGAGGTTTATCAATCTTTATTGATAGCTCTCTAACCACAGGATGATTAAATTTCCAATTGCCATAAATTAATAGAGATGAGACAGCTAATCCAACAAAAACAGCCAATATAAGTTTAACAAGCTGATAATTATCTTTAATAAAAGATGGGAAAAATCCAGTAAAATGGTTGATCAACCTAAGCAAATCAAATGAAAGTGCAAAAAGAGAAAAATAGATAACAGCTATAAACCAGGTAAATCCAACCCTTGAAAGAAAAAGTGAAATCGAAGAGTTCGTTGTCTCTCCGATAAACATTTTTAACATAAAAGCCAAGAAGGCAAAAATATAAATAGTGGCATATATGACACTTAGCCAGCGTGAATATGAAAAAGCCTGCAACCCTCTAACAAACGGATAAGCAGCGATTAATGATATTACCGAAAAAGCGATAAGGAAAAAAACAATTTTCAATTTAAATGATTTAATTTATTTATACTGTGCAAAAAAATCGTTCCCTTTATCATCAACAAGAATAAAAGCAGGAAAGTTCTCAACTTCTATTTTCCAAATTGCCTCCATACCCAACTCTGGATATTCAATAAGTTCAACTTTTTTAATACTGT
>JAHDRO010000389.1 GCA_018433265.1 Bacteroidales bacterium | reverse complement strand
AAATTTACCATCCTGATCAGTCTCAAGTGAAAATTTACCTTCGAGCCAATATATTGATGCGTAAGGTAATGGCTCAATTTCCCCACTCTCATGTTGTGCCTTGACAATACCTTGAATTGTCTGTGAAAATGAAAGTGTTGTTATAAATATTGTAAATAAAAAAGTAATAATTATTCTCTTCATATTAATTAAAAAATTGTAAAAGATTCCTACAAAAAAGATGTTATCTATTTGTTGACAGAATCTCTACAATCTCCACTGAGAGCAGAAAGAATATGGATTTATATCAATTGGAAGAGGTGGAGGAGTATAAGCACTCTCACTAAAAAGTGCTGTGCCATTGATAGCACTATCCTCAAAATTAAAAATTATATAATCTTGCGAATTAGAATCTATTGAAGCAGAAACGGCTGAATGATTAAAACTAACGATGTCATAATCCTGAGAAATCTGATAAATAGTAGTATGACAGCAGTTAGATGAATGATGCTGATGCTCGGGAATACCGTCATGATGGTGATGAAAACAATTACAGACCGGGTGAACGGCATCACAACTTCTTGAATAGGCGAAAAGCCTGATGTTTATAGATCCGCTCCTGGAACATTCGTGCACGCCGATGCCCAAACTGGCAACAACATAGGAACTAAGAAACACTAATGCAAGTATTGTTTGGAACGATTTCTTCATGCCTGCAAAATTATAAAAAATCCTTCAGTCAGCAAGATTTTCGTCATAGAATTTATAAAATACCAAAAACTGAATCGCGACAGTAACAAACACCGTCAGAAGAAAAACACAAACAATCCATTTGGGCGACAGATAATAAACTGGCGAGATGAAATACTTATAAATCAAACAGGTAAGTAAAGTGCATTGCATCATTTCGCGCAATAGAGTAAAGGGAGCAAAAAATTTACTACTATATCTAAAAAGAGCTGTTACTGTAAAATTTAATACTTTCCATCTGCTTTTCTTGACATTTCTGAACCATTTCACTCTATAGAAAAGCGAGGATATAAGAGAAGTGCAACAAGCAGAAATAGCTCCAACAAACAGTATTACCAAAGTAATTCTCATAACATTCTGCTTCTAAATATATGTTTGACAGGGAATATTACTCTGTTAAGAATACTTTGCTCATCTGTAATAATCTCGGCAATTCCCATCATTTCTTCTGAAAATGGAAGCTCTTTGCCATAATTTGTAACAAGTCTGTCAGGTAATTCAACATCAACCACATAAACGCGGGAATCCTCCACGACTGCAGGAACTGAAGACAAACCTCTTACTCTTACTTCAACCATTCCAAATTCCATATAAGGATAGTTGTCAAATTTAATATTTACCTTTTGGCCCGCCCTGACTTTACCTGCGCCTGACAAAGGAAGATATATTTTACCTGAAATTGAGGCTTTCTGCTCAGGCAAAACTGTGAAAACCACCTCACCGGCAGAAACATTCTGATTCTCTTGCCAATATTTTGTGAAAGAGACTCTCCCATTGAGGGGAGAAATTAACAGGTAATCCTGTTCCCATTTTCTTAAGGAACTTTTTAACAAATCATAATCACTGGAAAGCTCTGTCTGGTATGACGATAACTGCTTCTCCCTGTCTAGTTCAAGATCAAGTATTGACTGTTCACTTTTTAGCGCAGCAATTTTTAACTCGTCTATTTCTCTCTTTGCAGCCTCATAACCCTGTTTTGCAGAAAGTTTAGCTATCCTGCTACTTTCAAAATCAGCCTGGGAAAGAACTTTCTGAACAAACAAAGTACTATCTCTCAGATATTTCTTTGAAGCAAGCTCATACTGTTCCGAAAAAAGCAACATATTCTTTGTGTATTGACTAATTACAGATCTCTGCACATCTAACTCCTTTTTCAGTAAAGCTATCTTTTTCCTATGGTAATCAAGCTGGACAAAATTTTTATATTCAGCCAACTTATTAACCAATTGATTGTATAATGCCTGCATGTCGCCCAACAACAGATTGATAGGCAAGTTCTGCAAATCAATAATTTCTGCTTTAAAGGAGCTGCCAATAACACTATCTATTACATAACGTAATTTAATATAACCATTGTAATCAGCTGAATTTTCAATCATTGCGATAACTTCACCTTCTTTCACAAAATCTCCGTCACACTTGAACAATTCCTGCACCTTACCTGTTGTTTTGGCCATAAGTTGAGCAGGTAAATTTGCAGAAGTAACAACGATAGGTGCGGTCAATTTATCCGGATAACTAAATATTGCACAGCCGATGACAAATAAGATAAAAATAGCAGATATAAGAGTGTTTCCCCATCTCACAATCCACCCGGGTGGTCTTGTGAGAATCTCATTCACATCATCTGACCTTATCTCTATTTTTCTCCTTTCAGACATATAACTGATTTTTTACCAACTGCCAGTATGCCCCTCTCTTCTCAATCAATTCAGAATGAGTTCCGGATTCTATCATAACGCCCTTGTCAAGAACAACTATATTGTCTGCGTTTTTCACCGTACTTAGTCTGTGAGCAACTACCAACACAGTTCTTCCAACAAAAAAATCTTCCAAATTTTTCATAATCTGCATCTCATTGTTGGCATCGAGAGAGTTTGTTGCCTCGTCAAACATTATGATTTCCGGATCTTTGTAGACTGCCCTTGCAATCAACAGTCGCTGCTTCTGTCCCTGACTCAGACCATGCCCCTCCTGACCAATTTTAGTATTATATGAGAGTGGAAGGCTCTCGACAAAATCCTTAATATTAGCTATAGTAACCGCCTTTTCAAGCCTGTCAACATCTATTTGATCTTCTCCAGGAGCAATATTTCCTGCAATAGAATCAGAAAACAGAAATCCATCCTGCATTACCACTCCGCAATTTGCTCTCCAGTGTTCCATACTCAAAGAAAAGAGATTATGATCACCATACTTTATTGAACCTTCGGCAGGATTGTAAAAACCTAACAACAATTTCACCAGCGTAGTTTTCCCACTTCCACTTGTTCCAACTATTGCAGTAATCTTACCACTTGGAATAGTGAGATTTATATTTTTAAGCACAAAAGGAGAACCGGCACCTTCATATTTAAAAGATAGATTTTCGATTGAAATCGGCTTGTTTTTTTCAATATCTGTTATATAACTTTTTTCGGAACTCTCTTCATCATTCTTGTCATGAATCTCTGCAAGCCGCTCCAAAGAAAGACGAGCATCCTGTGAAGACTTGAGAAACGAAACCAACTGCATTACAGGAGCGTTAAGCTGACCATTGATGAACTGCACAGAGAGCATCATACCGAGAGTCAATTCCCCATTTAAAACGGAACTTGCAGCAAAAACTGTTATTAATATATTCTTGATCTGATTGATCAATGTTGCCCCTGCTTCCTGATACTGTCCGAGAGCAAGACCCTTAATATTTAACCTGTAAAGTCTTGCCTGAATTCTTTCCCACTCCCATCTCTTCTGTCTCTCGCAACTATTTAGCTTAATCTCCTGCATCCCTGTTATAAGTTGTATCACAGAATTTTGATTTGCAGCATTTTGAGTAAAAGCTTTGTCATCCAGTTCTCTTCTCTTTTTCATAAAAAGCATTACCCAAACCACATACATAACAGATGCAACAATGAAAATTAGAAATATAAGAGGACTGTATATCAACAAGACTATTCCAAAAATTACAATACTGAAAAAAGAAAAAAGAACACTCAAAGACGAGCCTGTAAGAAAGTTTTGAATTCTCTTATGATCGTCTATTCTTTGTAGCAGATCACCCGTCATCCTGGTATCAAAGAAACCTATCGGCAGTTTCATTAATTTAGTAAGAAAGTCTGAAACAAGAGATATATTGATCCTTGTACCCATATGAAGCAAAATCCAGCCACGAATAAACTCAACTGAAACCGTGCCTATTGTAAGCATAAGCTGAGCTATAAGTACAAGCCAGATAAATCCGAGATCTCTTGTGCCAATTCCAATATCGACAATACTTTGAGTAAGAAAAGGCAGTATTAACTGCAATAAACTACCTATAACCAGTCCAATGACCAGTTGAAAGATAAATTTACTATATGGTTTCAGATATTTAAATAAAAATTTAAAACCTCTTCGGTTAATCTTTTCACCCTCCTCTACATAAAACTGGGGAGTAGGCTCCAGCAAAAGAGCTATTCCTAAACCAACTCCTTCCTTAACAGTACTATACCATGATTTTTTAAACTCACTTTCACTTAATTCCACAAGCGAGGTGGCAGGATCAGCAATAAGCATTTTTTTATTTTTTCCCTTGCCTTTAATCCCATATAACACAACAAAGTGACGTTGGTTCCAGTGAAGAATTACAGGAAAATCAACTTTGCAAAGGTCCTCAAACGAAAGCCTCGCCCCGGTCGATCTAAAACCGATGCTTTCAGCAGCTTTGGCAATTCCCAACAAATTAACACCTTCCCTGGAAAATTCACATCTGTTCCTAAGGGTATCCAAGGAATAATATCGTCCATAATGGGCAGCCACCATCCTCAGGCACGTAGGACCACAGTCCATGGAGTCCAGTTGATGGTAGTGTCTGAATGGTCTCCTGTACATTAAATTATAAACAAATCAAAAAAATCACTATTTGCTGATTTTCAGCAAATTATCATTAAAGTAGGGCTAAAATAGGATTAAAACTTACAATTAATTTTTTCTGCCATCACGTATAATGATGTAGAAAACATTACCGTCTTCATCAGTATATATTAAAACTTGATCACCGCCTAGTACGTTAATCATTTCTTTCTCATTGAGTTTTTCAAAAGTTGTTTTCATGGCTTTAAATTTTTATGTGTTTTTTGCACTACAAATAAATTAATAATATTTGTTAGATTTGCATACAGAATGCTGAAAAAATACTGACAATTTGCTGAAAATGCTAAACAGGGCACTTACAATATCTATTATTGCAATTTTTTTATTACTTGTCATACAGGGTGTCTGGCTCTATAGACTAATTGACAATGAAAAGATTAAATATCTTACTCAAACTGAGGAAATTCTTAAAGATGCAATAGATAAGGAGCTTAATTCAAGACTCATTAAAATAAGTAACCTAGATAATTTTT
>JAHDRO010000151.1 GCA_018433265.1 Bacteroidales bacterium | reverse complement strand
GACAATTCTACCACCATTTTTTGAGATAATCAGATTGTTAAAATCTTCAATAGTTCTTAATCGTCCCTGTGTCCTGACAGTAAGCTCCATAGTTGATCCTGTAATTGTGCCGGATGGCAGTTCCACATTCTCATTGTTAACTGCATTCCTAACATCAAGCGGAGTTACCTTATATGCTGCAAGCAACAGCGGATCCATTCTCAACCGGACAGAATATCTCTTAGAACCCCAAACATCCACATTGCTGACTCCACTAATAGTTTGTAATCTCTCTTTAAAATTGACTTCTGCATACTCGCTGAGATCTATTATATCTCTTTGGCCACTTTGCAAAGTAACTGAGAAAATCGGTTGTGCATCAGCATCTGATTTTGCCACAGCAGGTGCATCAATGTCTCTCGGCAATCTCCGCATCGCACCTGATACCTTATCTCTCACGTCATTTGCAGCTGTCTCCAGATCTACATCAAGATTAAATTCAATATTGATAGAGCTCTGACCGTCACGACTTGTACTGGAAATTGACCTTATCCCGGGAATTCCGTTAACTGCAGCCTCAAGAGGCTCAGTTATCTGAGTTTCAATTACATCCGAATTAGCCCCGGGAAAAGAACATCTTACAGAAATAACAGGGTTATCTACGCTTGGATAATCACGAACACCAAGGGTAACATAGCCAATTACTCCAAAAATAACAATAATGATACTCATTACTATTGTAAGCACTGGCCTGTTGATTGAAGTTGAAGAGAGACTCATTCAGACTTGAGATTTGTGGGAGTTACAGACATACCTTCTCTGAGCTGCATGAGCCCTGTAGTTATGACTGTGTCACCCTTTTCTACACCAGAAATAACTTCCATCATATCGACAGTTCTCAAACCGGTTTGAATCTGGGTCATAGAGGCTTTCCCGTCTTTTAATATCCACACTGAATGACCCTTCACTCCTGATACAATTGCCTGATTAGGAACGTATACACTTGGAATCTTTTTTTGAGATACAACACTTACTTTTGCATACATGCCGGGCTTTAGAAGACCCTTGCTGTTATCAAAATTTGCACGCAAAGTCATAGTATGAGTTTGGACATCAACTTCAGGATCAATTGCATAAATCAAAGCAGAGAAAGTGTTTCCCATACCTTCAATAGTGAAGGTAACACTATTACCGATCAATTGGTTTCTGACATATTTTTCAGGAATTGAGAACTCAAGTATCAAATGTACTACATCTACAATAGTAGCAACTTTTGATCCCTGAACAAGAAGAGCTCCCAAACTTATATTCCGGAATCCTATCACTCCATCAAAAGGGGCTCTGATCTTCATCTTTTCTATCTTTATTTCAAGCTGCTCTATATCCTGTTTCAACACATTGAACTCTGTCGAAGCCTGATCGTACTCTTCACGACTTACAGCTTCTTTGCTTAACAAAATTTTCTGCCTTTCAAGTTTTTGAGAAAGAAGTTCATATTGATACTGTGCCCTCAGCAGTTGAGCTTGAAGCTCATCATCATTAAGTTTAACAAGTATCTCACCTTTTTTGACAAACTCGCCCTCTTTGAAGTTTATGCTTACAACTCTTCCGGCCAGTTCACTTGCCATCTCTACCCTTTCCCTTGCTACTAAAGTTCCCGGGAGAGTAAGTCCATCTTCAATTAGGTGCAAATCGGCGATATGAACAGAAACAGGTAGAGATTTTTCACCTTCTCCCCGACTCTTTACTCTATTAACCTCACTATTGCCTTGATGATCGGAACCATCTCCCATTTTGACACTTGAAAATGTCGATTTGTATATAACAACAACTATAACAAATACTACAGGAATGGATAAATATAAAATAAACTTACCTCTTTTTTTCATCAAATTTTAGATCAACTTGTTTTCTTTGACTTAAAAAAGAAGTAAAAGTTTAATGATAGAACTGAATCAAAACCTTTAGTTATTTAGCATGTGAACCATCACACCAAGGTTTGTTGTTTGATTTTCCACATCTGCATATGTAACAGCTGTTTTTTTTCTCCTCTTTGCCGTCAGGATGTACAATTACCACTTCTCCCTCAACTTTGAGAGGCCCGTTCTGTATTAAGGTAAGTTTTACTTCGGAGTTCATTGTCTGATAAATTTAATTGTTATTAGCTCTATATCTGATATCTTTGTAAACAATTAATTCAAAAATATGTTCAAAAAGCTTCATGTTAATGAACTTGGAAGATTGTCAATAGAGGAGTTCAAACAATCCCCAAAAATCCCGGTTGTCATAGTTTTAGATGATATCAGAAGCCGACATAATATTGGAGCCGCATTCAGAACCGCCGATGCTTTTGCGGTTGAATCCATAGTCCTCTGCGGTATTTGTGCCACACCACCAAATAATGAAATTCACAAATCAGCCTTGGGTGCAGAAGAGACTGTTACATGGAAGTATGAATCAGATATCTTAAATGCAATTACAAATCTTAAAGCAAAAGGATATAGAATTATATGTGCAGAACAAACAGAAAATTCCACACAACTCCAGAATTTAACAATAGAGCGTGACAAAAAATATGCCGTTGTATTTGGGAATGAAGTAAAGGGAGTCCGTCAAGAGGTATTGGATATATGTGATGTGGCTGTTGAGATACCTCAATTTGGTACAAAACATTCTCTAAACGTTTCAGTAAGTATCGGTATTATACTTTGGGAAATGATCAGTCAGGGATTCATGAAATCATTATTCTGAAATCTCAATATTTCATATATTGAGTCAATTGCGTGAGCAGCAGGTCCATCAGGATTCAGATATTTTGCTCTGTTCAGAGCATTGATTGCCTCGCCCCACCTCTGTTCTCTTCTAAATAATCCTCCAAGCATATACCATGCAGAATCATTATCCGGTTCTCTATCAAGTAATTTCAATAACTCCTCATGAGCTTTCTGAATAGATCCATCCCTTAGCATCTGTTCAATTTCAAGCAGGCTTTTCTCCTTCTTCATAATTTATTGTTATTAAACCAATCCTGAAAATCCCATAAACGCCAAAGCGAGTATTCCGGCTGTAATCAAAGCTATTGGAGTACCTTTTAATACTTTCGGCACATTGTTCAATTCGAGCTGTTCCCTCAATCCTGCAAATAGAATAAGAGCAAATCCATATCCGATAGCACTCGCAGTAGCATATACCACCGATTCAGCAAGATTCAGCATATGTGGTTCTCCGCCAAATGAAAATTCCTTAGCAACTACAATTATTGCAAGGCCTAATACACAACAATTTGTAGTAATTAAAGGCAAAAATATTCCCAAAGCTTTAAACAATGACGGACTAATCTTCTTAAGAATTATTTCGACCATCTGAACGAGAGCTGCAATAACAAGAATAAAAGCGACTGTCTGCATAAATTCAATCCCAAGAGGGACCAGCACATAATATTGTAAAAGATAAGTTACAAGTGTAGAAAGGGCTATTACAAATACTACAGCTCCGGACATCCCCATGGCAGTACTGAGTTTGTTAGATACACCCAGGAAAGGACAAATTCCAAGAAATTGAGTCAACACAATATTGTTGACAAAAACGGCAGATATAATAATTATAATGTATTCCATAACTTTTATTTGCCAGATGTTTTTGATTTATAAATATTGAATAATACCATCAGGTAACCCAGAACAATAAATGCACCCGGAGCCAAAATGAAAGCAAGCATTCCATCGCCGCCTATAAACTTGAACCCAAATAGTGATCCACTTCCAAGAAGTTCCCTCACTATCCCGATTACAGTAAGTGACAATGCGAATCCCAAACCAATACCTATGCCGTCAAGCATTGAATCCACAACACTGTTTTTGGAAGCAAATGCTTCAGCTCTACCAAGAACAATACAGTTAACCACGATCAGTGGTATAAATATTCCCAGAGTCTCATAAAGAGCAGGAGTATAGGCCTGCATTAGCAGTTGAAGTACAGTTACTACGGCTGCAATAAGCACAATATAAACAGGGATTCTTACCTTGTCGGGCACCTGTTTTGCCACAAGTGAAATAAGAACATTAGAAAAGACTAGCACAAAAGTAGTTGCAATACCCATACCGAGACCATTCATTGCTGAAGTAGTAGTAGCAAGAGTAGGACACATACCCAGAACCAATACAAAAATCGGGTTGTCCTTAACAAAACCCTTAGTTATAAGACCCCACTTACTCATTTGTTACCTCCTTTTTTGGCTGATCGGCCATACATAGTTTAAATACCTCATAAGAAGATACCAAGGCATCACAAAATGCTCTTGATGAAATTGTCGAAGCAGTAATAGCATCAACATCACCTCCGTCTTTCTTGACAGAGAGTTTAAATTCAGAAGGATTCTTGCCAATAAACTGAAGACTGAAATTGCTTTTTCCCTCAACCATTTTTTCACCTAAACCAGGTGTCTCTGAATGACTTAGGACAACAGTATTAACAATTGTGCTGTCAGTCCTGTAACCAACCATGAGAGTTATTCTTCCACCAAAGCCGGCATTAGAAAATGTCTCTATGGCATAACCGACAATTTTACCTTCCTTTTTTGCGGGGTAAACTTTATAACTATCCCCATTAAATTCCTTAATAAAAAATTCGCCGTTAGGATTATTGTCAAAAGAAGGCACTACCTTGGCAATAGATTCGTTGATTTTAGACATCCTGGCGGCTTCTATAGGTTCTTTTGTAAGCACATATGCTCCGCCCAACAGTGAAGATGATATGAGACAAATCAAAGAAAGCACTACCACCATATTTTTTAATGTAGATTCCTTAGCCATTTTTCACCTCCTTTCCAAAATAGGCCGGTTTCATAAATCTATTGATTAAAGGAACAAAAGCATTCATTATTAATATTGCAAATGAAACCCCTTCAGGATATGACCCGAAATATCTTATTAAAACCGTAATAATACCAATACCAATACCGTAAACTACCATCCCTTTTTTGCTCATTGGAGAGGTCACATAATCGGTAGCCATAAAAAACGAACCTAAAAGCAACCCACCTGTAAGTAAATTAAATATTGGATCAGTATACTGTTGAGGATTGATTAGCCAGAATATTCCTGTAAAAATAAAAACAGTAAAAATAATTGATAAAGGAATATGAATACTCACCACTTTTCTATACAGCAGATATGCAAATCCTGCAATTAGAGCCAGGGCAGATACTTCTCCAACAGAACCTCCTATTCTTGCAAATAACATTTGAGCATAAGAGAAATTATTTGCTTTAAAAATCTGATCAAGAGTCAATCCCTGAGCAAGCCCTTCCTTAATTATAGATAAAGCTGTAGCTCCTGAAGTGGCATCTACTCCTCCTCTAAACCATGAAACAGGAATTGTCCAGTCTGTCATAAGGACAGGAAAGGAAATCAGTAAAAAGACACGTCCAACCAGAGCAGGGTTAAAAAGATTTTGTCCAAGCCCGCCAAAAGTCTGTTTTGCAACTCCAATAGCAACTATAGAACCAATGAAAATCAGCCACCATGGCGAATTAGGAGGAAGATTTAAAGCTAAAAGTAATCCCGTAACTACTGCAGAATAGTCACCAATTGTCACATTACACTTAATAATATATTTCTGAATAACATATTCAACTCCCACACAAGTTATTATCCCAACTAAAGCAAGTTTAATAGCTGAAAAACCGAAAAAATAGATGGAAACCAGCAAAGAGGGTATCAAAGCTATCACCACATCCCTCATCAAAATCTTTGTTGACTGATTACCATGAATATGCGGAGCGGGAGAAACGAGTAATTTTTTCATTAGTTAGTGATTTTATTATCCAAACCTTATTTTCAGTTTTTGGGTCTACTTCTCATAATCTTAAGTACCTTGTTCTTTGCGAGCCTGATGACATCAAGCAAAGGTATATGAGCAGGACAGGTATACATGCAGCAGCCGCATTCAATACAGTCCTGCACCATATTCTCTTCTAGTTCATCCATTCTGCTTGCGAGTGCAAGTTTGTTCAGAAAAAAGGGCTGCAAACCCATAGGACAGGCAGCAACACATTTCGCACATCTTATACAGTTGTTTTCAGGTTTTCTCTTTGTCTCTTCTTCTGTAAGAAAAAGCAAGCCAGATGTGCTTTTAACTGTAGCTGCATTTAAACATGAAACTGCTTTCCCCATCATTGGTCCGCCGCTGATAAGTTTTGCTGCTTCTTTCGGAAAACCTCCAGTTGCATGTATTACTGTATCAAATGTTGTCCCTACCCTGATTCTGTAGTTTTTTTGTTCCGTAACACATTTTCCGGTAAAAGTTACAATGGAATCGATTAAAGGTTTCCCCTTCTGTACGGCTTCATAAACTGCAAAAGCGGTTCCAACATTCTGAACTACAACTCCTACATCTATCGGCAAGCCCATAGAAGGTACTCTTCTGCCCGTAATTGCATCAATTAGTTGTTTCTCACCTCCCTGGGGATATCTCTTC
>JAHDRO010000089.1 GCA_018433265.1 Bacteroidales bacterium | reverse complement strand
AAGTATTTCATACCCTTGCTGCGTTCAACTGCCTCAAAACGAATAATCATCTGGTCAAGAAGTTCTTTCTTGTCACCATTAATATTTGGAGTCGCGATGACCACAGCTTGAGATTCCATAACAGTCAAGACCTCTTTCAATCCATTTGAAAGAAGAGTGCCCCCTGAGCTGACAATGTCAAAAATGGCATCTGCAAGTCCTACTGAAGGCGCTATCTCTACTGAACCTGTTATTTGATGAATTTCTGCCCTTACACCTGATCTGCTAAAAAAATCAGTTAGAATATTGGGATAGGAAGTCGCAATTCTTTTCCCGTTAAAATATTCCATTCCTGTATATTCCTCACTTTTTGGTATGGCAAGTGAAAGTCTGCAATTTCCAAATGACAGCTTATGAACCTGCCCAACTTCAAACTGACGCTCTGTAACCTCGTTCAAACCCACTATTCCTGCGTCTGCAACTCCCATAGATACAGCCTGAGGAATATCATCATCCCTAAGATAAAGAATTTCAAGCGGGAATGATCCGCATTTTGCAACAAGTTTTCTTTTACTCGTTTCAACAGGGAACCCCGCTTCCTGCAACAGTTCCACACTTTCTTCATTTAAACGTCCCTTTGCCTGGACAGCCAGTCTTATCATGTTCAAATATTTATTTTAAAAAAAAAAGAGCTTGCCACATTTGGCAAGCTCTACTCTAATTTCTAATTATTTATATAACTATGAATATTTTTCTATATATAAACAGAAACAACAACCTGCCACTTGTGATGACGGTGATGATGATGGATACTGTTGCTGTTTGTCCTTATTAACATCTCTTCTTTAATTGCTGCAAAATTAGAAAAAATCTGAATTATCAAAAAATATTTTTCATTAGTATGTATGAATGCTTTGGCCTGCAGACGGAAGGTAATCAACTCCCAGCCACGTAATCATAAGCATTACAAAAGCAATTATTATCACAAAAAAAGAAATTTTAAGATTATAGTTCATTCTTCTTAAATGTATGTAAATGAGATATGTCAATGCAGTAATAAAAGCCCATACTTCCTT
>JAHDRO010000162.1 GCA_018433265.1 Bacteroidales bacterium | reverse complement strand
TTGATGCATTGAGAAACAAGGGTATAGAGATTGATGCTTCAGAAGAGGAGGCTTCGATGTGTGCAATGTTGCTGCATGATATCGGGCATGGTCCTTTCAGTCATGCGCTTGAAAATAACTTGCTGGTTGGTATTTCACATGAGGAGATCTCTCTTGCTATGATGAAGGCTATCAATAAAGAGAAAAATAATGCCTTGGCCAAGACTATTGAAATTTTTGAAGATAAGTATCCAAAACACTTTCTTCATCAGCTTGCTTCAAGTCAGCTTGATGTCGACAGGTTGGATTATTTGAGAAGGGACAGTTTTTTTTCGGGTGTTGCTGAGGGGATGATTGGTCACGAGAGAATAATAAAAATGCTGAACGTTCATGATAATTCGCTTGTGGTTGAGGAGAAAGGTATTTATTCGGTAGAGAAGTTTCTTATTTCAAGGCGTTTGATGTTTTGGCAGGTTTATTTGCATAAAACTGTGATAGCTGCAGAACAGTTATTAATACAGATTCTTCGCAGAGCAAGGGAGCTTACACAAAGTTCTGTAAAACTGCAGGGCTCTCCTGCAATCTTTTTTTTCATGAGAAACAAATTTTCCGAAGATGATCTTGATGATCGTTCAATTATCGACAAATTCGCAATGTTAGACGATAATGATTTCATTTCAGCTATTAAACAGTGGCAGTACTGTGATGACAAAATTTTGTCGCTATTGAGTAGAAATCTATCAATGCGTCGATTGCCAAAAATTATCCTTTCTTCAGAGCCAATTAATCCGGAATTATGTACAGGCGAAGATTATCTTGTCCAGTGCGGTGAGGTTGTAAATGAAGGATATGATATTGAAGGTGAATTTATTGGCATTATATCTAAAGATGGAATTGTGAAAAACATATATGATATCTCGGACATGCTTTCAGCTAAGGCTTTTTCTCAAGTCACAAAAAAATACTTTCTTTGCACAGCCAGATTATGAAAAAACAGATGATGATAACAGCTGGAACAATTGCTGAGTTGGTCAATGGAGAAATCGTTGGAGATCCAGAAACAGTAGTAAGTTCAATCACAAAGATTGAACAAAGCAAGCGTGGCTCAATAAGTTTCTATGCTAACCAGAAATATGAAAAATATCTTTATAGTACTAAGGCAAGCATTATGCTTATTAACAAGGATTTTACTCCTTCAGCCCCTATACCGGCTCAGTGTTTAATCAAGGTTGATAATGCTTATCAATGCATGCCGGTTTTACTTGATCTCTTCAATACTATAAAGGCTAAAAACAAAAGAGGAAGAGGCTTTTTTACAAAGATTTCCTGGAGTGCAAAAATTGGAAAAAATGCGTATATAGGTTCACATTCCTATGTAGGGAAGTCGGCAGTTATAGGTGCCGGGTCTCAAATCTACCCACACTCTTACATTGGTG
>JAHDRO010000087.1 GCA_018433265.1 Bacteroidales bacterium | reverse complement strand
TTATTAAGATTACAGGTCCATCTTATAGGCTGAAGGATAAAATTGACCTGGTAGAAACTAAAAAAAGTACCAATAATTAATTCTAACAATCATACATTTTGAGATTCTAAAAAACATGCATTTTGGGATTGACATTTACAAGGTGGAACAATGAGCAAATTAGATGAATTGATTGCTGAATATTGCCCTGATGGAGTGGAGTATGTAAGTATAGGCAGTGTAGTAAATTATGAACAACCATCAAAATATATAGTTAAAAGCACCAATTATAATGATGAATTTTCAATTCCTGTCTTAACTGCGGGGCAATCATTTATACTCGGATATACCAATGAAATGGATAACATATACAATGCCTCTAAGGAAAAACCTGTTATAATCTTTGATGATTTTACAGGAGCGTTTAAGTGGGTTGACTTTCCTTTTAAGATAAAATCATCTGCAATTAAGATTTTAACTGCTGATTTTGATATAGTTACATTGCGTTATATATATCATGTTATGGATAATATAGGTTATTCATCGGATGAACACAAAAGGCTGTGGATTAGTATTTATTCGGAAATAAAAATCCCCCTCCCACCTCTGCCTGTACAGCAAGAAATTGTCAGAATACTGGACAATTTCACAGAGCTTACAGCAGAGCTTACAGCAGAGCTTACAGCAGAGCTTACATCACGACAAAATCAATATGAATATTACAGGGATAAATTATTAGCTTTCCCTGCTCGTCCAAAAGACGCTAAGGGAGCAAATGAGGTGAAAGCATGAGTAAATACAACATCGTTGCAAGTACTGACGAAGCAACGGTTGTTGCTGAATATGCAGCAGAATATAATGTCCGTTCTGAAAAGTATCAGAGCGAGGCTGACCTTGAGCGAGAGTTTATCAACCTTTTAATCTCGCAAGGATACGAATACATTACAATACACAATGAAGCTGCGCTTATCTCGAATCTCCGTAAACAGCTTGAATTACTCAATGATTTTACTTTTACCGATGGTGAATGGAATAGATTTTTTGCAGAATGCATTGCCAATACCAATGAGGGCATTGTCGAGAAAACAAGAAAAATTCAAGACGACCATATTCAGATACTAAAGCGCGATGATGGAACAACAAAGAACATATACCTTTTGGATAAGAAGAATATCCACAACAATCGATTGCAGGTAATCAATCAATACGAGGAATCAGCTGGCAAGCATGAAACACGTTACGATGTTACAGTGCTTGTAAATGGATTGCCTCTTGTACATGTGGAATTAAAACGTCGAGGAGTATCCATACGTGAAGCCTTTAATCAAATTGACCGCTATCAGCGAGATAGCTTCTGGGCATCTTCGGGCTTGTTTGAGTATGTGCAGATTTTCGTAATCTCAAACGGCACGCATACAAAGTATTACAGTAACACTACAAGAAATGCTCATTTAAAGGAGCAAAACAAAGGCGAAAGCAAAAGAGGAAAAAAAACAAGCAACAGCTTTGAATTTACTAGCTTTTGGGCAGATGCGAACAACAAAGTCATAGCTGACCTTGTGGATTTTACTAGAACATTTTTTGCAAAGCACACCCTTTTGAATATTATTACAAAATACTGTGTGTTTACATCCGAGGATCTGCTGCTTGTAATGCGCCCATATCAAATCGCCGCTGCTGAACGCATATTGTCGCGTATTATAGTATCAACCAACTACAAAAAAATGGGGACAACAGATGCTGGAGGATATATCTGGCATACAACAGGGGAGCGTGTCATAATAGTGACAGGGTGCATAAATGCTTTAAGATCAAGGGTTTCAGGAACTTTAGTTAATATGATTCATGCATTGCTTAGAGTAATTAAGTATAATTATTGTAAGCAGTGCATGAGAAGTAAAGATGTCTTAGCGTTGCAATATTAAAAATAAAATGCTATACTTGCATTAATAAGAAGTCATTAAAGTATTATATATGGAAGGAGAAATTATAGAAATAATGAACAAATAATCCATTAGCAAATAAAGAAAACGAAATATATTAGAAGTTGTTAGACTGTACCTAATATATTTATGTCTATTTTTATTCTGAGTGGATAGTTTGTTTAGATAATGCTTTATTATAAATTTTTATAGTTTATCTATGTATCTATTGTCATGCTATCCTCTCTATTTTCAAAGGAGGATTTTTTTATGTTAAAAATTAGTATGAAAAAGATAAAAAAATATTACGGAACTAGATTACTATTAGATATTGAGGACTTAAAAGTATATGAAAATGATAAAATTGGAATTGTGGGTGTAAATGGTGTAGGTAAAACAACTTTATTAGAGATTATTAATAAAAATATTGATTATGATAGTGGTGAGTTGTTTTATGATAAAAATACCGTTATTAAATATATTCCACAATTAGGCGAACCAAGAAGAAAAACAATAAGTGGGAAATATGCATCTATATTTCAAGTTGAAAATAACTGGAATAATAATATGAGTGGAGGAGAGAAAACCAGGTTTAAATTGGCAGAAGGGTTTGAGAATAGTAATAGTCTACTATTAGTAGATGAACCAACAAATAATTTAGATATTGATGGAATAGGGTTAGTTATAAAAAATTTTAAAGCATACAAAGGTCCTTTTTTAGTAGTATCCCATGATAGGAATTTCTTGGATTCAGTATGCAATAAAATATTGGAAATAGATAATGCTAGATGTAAAATTTATAATGGTAATTATAGTAAATATCTTGAATTAAAAGAAATGGAAGATACGAGGAAGGATTTTGAATACAAGGAATTCATTAAGGAGAAAAATAGACTTACTAATCTTAAAAGAGATGTAGAAAATAAATCTGCTAAGGTAAAAACCACACCTAAAAGAATGGGAAATTCAGAAGCACGACTTCATAAAATGGGGGGG
>JAHDRO010000068.1 GCA_018433265.1 Bacteroidales bacterium | reverse complement strand
AGTGCCCTTCCATAAAGCATTTCATCTGTCATTGCAATGTAACTACCTATTAATGCCTGCTGAAAACCCTCAACTGAATTAAACTGATCTTCTTCTCTTATTTGTGATGGAGGAGTAACATCAAGCCAATCTTTGCAGGATGATATTAGTATTGCAAATACTATTACTGATATTGATATTTTAAAAGTTTTCATACTGCTTATATATTAAAATGTAATTGATAAAGAGCAAGAGGCTGTTCTAGCAAAAGGATAGTTTAAACCTCTTTCTGTCTTAATTGATGAAATGACTAGGATATCATTCATGTATACAGAAAATCTCATTCTTTGAATACTCAGCCTGTCAAGAATTTTCTTAGGAAATTCATAATAAATTGTTGCAGATCCCCAAGTCAATTCATTTCTGTCCTGAACAAATCTACTTGTGGCTCTGGTCTTCTCTTGCCTTGCCAATGGATCTCCTTCATATTGGAAAGTACCCAGTCTCTTAAACAAAGCATTTTGTCCTGGAGTTTGCCATCTTCCGAGCAGAACCCTTCTATCGACATTATAGTTAATATCTATATTTTCAACTCTGTCTACTAAAGTTTGATTATACAACTGTCCACCTGCAAGATAACGGAACGTTGTACTAAAACCAAGTCCCTTGTATTCGGCAGATAATCCAAAATGGCCTCTAACCTTAGGCTCTTGATTTCCACCAACTACAAGATCAAGAGGATCATAAATATATGTACGTGAACCATCTCTCTTGACATAGACTTCATAACCATTCATTGGATCTATCCCCAAAGATTGAACCACCCAGATAGCTTGCATCGGCATTCCATCAACATATTTAAGAACAGGTTTATTGTTGGCTCTGTCAGCTGCTGCCTTCTCCTGTAAGGCATTATAAGCTTTCATACTTTCTGACAACTCCTTAATAGTGTTTTTATTCGATGCTACAGATCCATAGACATTAACAAAATTTTGCCCTCTCTGCCAAATGTTTACATTTGCATTAATCTCATATCCTCTATTTCTGACAAGACCTAAATTATCCTTAACAATACTAAAACCTGTTGAAGGTGAAACTGAAACATCTGCAACTAAATTTTTTGTATAACTGTCATAATAATCCGCCTTTAATTGCAAAATGCCTTTTACTGAAACATCAATTCCCAGGTTATAATCTTTTTTCTGTTCCCACTTTAAACCAGAATTTGGCAAGTTTGACAAAAATGCTCCGGTAAAACCATCATAGTTGTAGTCGGTAAAATAATTATAAGTTCCTACAGCATAACTAGTATTAAAATTTTGATTACCAGTTACACCAACAGAGGCTCTCAATTTTAACTGCTCAAAAATATTTGAATCCTTTAAAAAACTCTCCCGATGTATATTCCAACCAAGGCCAATACTCCATCCTGGTGCCCATCTATTATCCTTACCATAAAGAGAAGAGGCACTTATCCGATAAGTTGCATCTAAAAGATATTTATTATCGTATGAATAATTTGCTGTTCCAAGAAAACTAATTTCACGATTAAGAGAAGACAATCCTAAAGGCTTACTGCCTTCTGCATATTGACGTGCAAATGTTATGTCCGCAGCCTGATTATTGGGAAATCCTTCTGCAATATTAACATAAGCCGAGTAAGAACTTTCAGAAGCAAAAGTCCCAATATTAACAAAAACAAAATGTTTATCTAAGTTTCTAGTATATGAAACATTCAAGTCACCAGAAACATCGCTACTCTTTCCATTATCAAGTCTGTAAGAACCTCTCTTCATTTTGAGCTCTTCATTGTTTATGTATGAGCTCGTAGAAAACTTTGAATGGTTAGCAGGTAAAAACTCATCTGCACCACTTCTTTTTGCAGAAACTCCCATTCGCAATATTGCCTTTATATACTTTGAAAGTCTAGTCTCAACATAAAAATTATCTGTAAAATCAAGATAACTTGAAGTATTAAGAGTGCCGATTGTGGCATCATACATTGGGTTTGGAGTAAAAGTTGAAGGCTCAGCCCACCTTAGAAGTAAACCGGTTTCAGGGTCATTGCTCCTCCAATAAGGATTCATTTTTACATAATCTCCAAAAGTTCCCCATGGACTTTCCTGTGAAAAGTTACTTACTGCAGTCATAATATTCCTAAAAAGAATATTTTTATATCTATAGGAGAGATTGACACTCCCTGATATGTTTCTTCTGTAGGAATCTTTCATGACACCATTAATTTTGTTATAAGTAAAATCTGCAATACCTTTAAGACTTTTACTGTCACCCAATTCAATATTTATATTGTGTTTGGTACCAACACCCACTCGAAGTGGTTTTGAAAGCCAATATGTATCAAGCCCTTCCTTAATGAGTTTTTTCCTTTCATTATACAATTTATTAGCCTTTAGTTGCTCCTCAAGATTGTTAGGAAAACTGTAAACACCCTCTAATCTTTCAATCTCAAGCTTTTCCTCTGCATTTGCTAAATTATAACTGGTAAGATCCGGCATTGAAATATCCATACTACCCGTATAAGTAACTCTCTGTTGATCGCCAAGCAGTTTTTTAGTCTCTATAACAATTACACCATTAGCAGCTTTCGAACCATATAAAGCCTTTGCTGATGCATCCTTAAGAATAGTTACTCTTTCCACTCTGTTCATATCCATATCCATTATTCTTTCAACAGTTGATTCAAAACCATCCAAAATAAATAGTGGCATATTGGGCATATTCCCATAATTACCTTTCAAAGTGATCCCTGTGGAAGACTGATCCGAAGGAAAACTTGACGTTCCTCTTATCTGCATTTGAGGAAGAGCATTTGGATTGGATCCCTGAGAAAAATTATCAATAAAATATATTGAAGGATCTATGTTTTTAAGAGATTCTAATACATTTTTATTACCGACCCTAACAAGATCTTTTGAGGAAATTGTCGAAGCAGATCCAGTGAAATTCTCAGCTTTCCTGTCCACAATACCTGTAACAATTACATCTGACAGTTGAAGAGAACTCTCCTCCATGATAACCTCATAAAATTTCCTGTTATCAAGAGTTATTTCCAGATCTTTCATTCCTATCATTCTGAAACCGATTCTATTGTATTTTTCAGATGGAATAACAATCGAAAACTTACCATTTTCATCAGTAGTTACACCTTTCGTAGTTCCAGGAATAATAACAGCGACTCCTGCGAGAGGCATATCATTCTTATCCACAACCACGCCAGTTATTACACGTTCTTGATTTTGATTTGATTCTTTTTGAATTATAACAATTTGATTCCCGGTAATTTCATAATTCAGATTGATTTGTTCAAAAACCTGCTCCAATACACTGCTTAGAGTTTTATCTTGCACAACAATCGTAATATTTGATAAATTTTCTACCTGCGAATTTTTGTAAAAAAATCTGAAAGGTGTTTGTTTTTCAATTTCCTTGAAAAACTGCGTAATAGGAACATCTCTCAAATCCAGGGTAATTCTCTCTTGCTGAATAGCTCCTGAAAGCCCTCCAGACAGAGACAAACAACACACTACCAGCAAAAGCCGGAGGTGCCCGAGTTTGATAAAATTATTCATAGTTTAAGTATTTAGTTTAATGTGTGTTAAATTATAATTATACTATTGTCTGTCTTCAAGAATAAGTTTGCCATTTATTACTTTGTACTTTATTTTTGCACTTATCGATATGGCATCCAATGCAACTTTTATATCTTCTCTGTCAAATCTTCCGTTGAATTTTTCGTTCATTGAAACAGAAGTATTGTTCACGATCTCTACACCATACCACGATGACAAATTATCAATCAATTCATCAAATGATTGACCGTTAACAATCAAAACACCATCTCTCCACATAGTAAGGAGTTTAGAATCAACATTCTTTACAACTATCTCTCTTGTAATTCTATGCAAACTTATCTGCTCATCGGGATGAATTATTTGAGTCTTTCCGTCTGCAAAAACCTTAACAGAACCTTCAACAAGAATAACTGAAGAATTTTGACTGTTGTATCTAGATTCAACGTCGAAAGAAGTTCCTAAAACTTCGATATTCATATCAGAAGTATTGACAATAAAAGGAACAGAAGACTTTTTGACTTCAAAATAAGCCCTGCCTACCAAATTTACTTCACGTTTGTCTTTTCCAAATTCAACAGGATACCTCAAATAAGAATTTGCAGTCAAATAAACTTTTGAACCATCTGGTAAGGCCATAACTACTCTTTCTCCTGAAGGAGTTGTAACAGAATTATAACTCTTTGTAAGAGATTGTTTTTTAATTATAGTATCTATCTTCTGAGTCAGAACACCGTCCAATGCAGTATAGTGAGTTTTGTCCTTGAGTTTATGAACAAATTTCCCATTATAAATTTCAACTTTTACAGAATCTCGTGAGAAATTAAGATTTGCAAGACTTTGATCTTTTATAGTTCCAGAATTGTTTTCATGAACTTTGAGAACAACGAATAATATAACAGAAGCAGCTATGGCAAATGATGCAGCCAAACTTAAACTCTTTTTTACCCTATCTTTTTGCCTTGATTTCTTTATGAATTCATTGAACCTTTCTGAGTTGTTGAAAGGCAGATTATTCTTTTTATACTCTTCATCTACTGAAACATGCCACATTTCCTTGAATCTGTCAAAATAGAACTCATTTTGATAATCCTTTATCCATTCAGAAAAAAAAAGTATTTCTTCTTTCGAGGCAGTCCCATTCAAAATCTTTACAAGAAGAGAATCTGGTTTTGAATTATTTTTTTTTGCATCATTCATCACTTTAACATTTACTATGCTAAGACGTGATAAATGAAAAATACCCTTAAACAGTATTGAATTATTTATAAATTCAAATGAATTCTATCATCAAAATAAGTAACCAGTCCAAACTTGTGCGTAATCTTCTCAAAGCTATAGACATTTGGGTTTCAACTGTTTTAACTGAAATGTTTAAATTACTGGCTACATCAGAATATGAAAGACCTTCAATCTTACACTTTATGAATATTTCTCTACAACGCTTTGGTAATTCATTAATGGCTGATAGAATTATTTTTCTGGTTTCAGAATCTATGATACGCAATTCTGCATGTGGATTTTGAATAATACGGTCAAAATATAAATCCCCAAGCCCGAGTTCTATGTATTTATGATATTGCTTTCTCTGTCGCAGAACTGTTATACAATTGTTATATACCGACTTATAAAGATATGATTTCAGTGATTCATTAATTTCAATTGATTTTCTTTTTTCCCATATATTGCAAAAAGTGGTCAATACAATTTCACGGGCATCATTATTATTGTTCAATATTCTATAAGCATATGAGCACAAGTTAAGATTATACTGATTAAACAGTTGATTAAAAGCAGCTTCATTTCCACTTTTTAACAAGTCTATAAATTCTTTATTACTTGTATCCACAACCATTATTCAGTTTGATTTGTGTCAAATATACAAATAATCACAACTACAGAAAAAGCCGACCTAAAAATTTCTTTTAAGTCAGCTTCTGTGTAGCGGAGGAAGGACTCGAACCTACGACCTTCGGGTTATGAGCCCGACGAGCTACCAACTGCTCCACTCCGCGATGTAGGATTGCAAAATTAATATAAATTTTACACTTTACAAAATTTGCAAATCATTTTATCTTTACTTTTATATTGTTATTCTATATAATCAATCAAATTATTGATTTCGATTTGATTCTGTTCTCCAGTATTTATTTCTTTTATATTAAGAATACCTCTTGTTATCTCATCTTTACCTGCAATAATCAAATACTTAATATTTTTTTTCTCTGCATATTCAAACTGTTTCTTAAGTTTCACAGCATCAGGATAAATTTCGGCAATTATCCCTTTAGCCCGAAGTTTTTTAATAATTGGAAGCGCAAACAGCACATCTTCATCTCCTAAATTTGCAAAAAGTAACTGGCTTGTATTTATTGCCTCATTTGGAAATTTATGCAATGAAAGAAGAACATCGTAAATTCTATCAGCCCCAAAAGATATTCCGACACCAGAAAGACCCTTTAACCCAAAAATACCTGTAAGATCATCATACCTTCCTCCCCCACAAATACTACCAATCTCAGCATCAAGTGCCTTAATCTCAAAAATTGCGCCGGTATAGTAGTTAAGTCCCCTTGCAAGCGAGAGATCGAACTCTACTTTCTGATTAATCTCAGCAACTTCTATCATATCAAACAGTT
>JAHDRO010000052.1 GCA_018433265.1 Bacteroidales bacterium | reverse complement strand
TTGTATATTTCATTTGCAAAAGCAACGTTAAACCTGAAAAAGTCAATAGTTTCACAAGCAGAATCAACCTCTGCCTGGTATATGTTTTTACTTTGACCAAGCATTGTGGCAGCATTAATAGTAGCCCTGTATTTTGTAGACAGCAATTCTGCTATTTTTAACATTATAGACGCTCTTGTTGCCCAGTTTACCTCACTCCATAAAACATGAGCCTTCATGGCAGCATCGATTGCCATCTTAACCTCTTTTTCTCCTGCTTTATGATATACCGCAAGAGTATGTGAGTGATTATGAGGCATGACAACTTTTGCAGTGTTTCCAGTAAAGACCTCTTTCCCGTTAATAATAAGAGGAATTTCAACAACAGTTGAACTTTGTCTTTCAAGTTCTTTCTCAAGTGCAATCCTTTCAGGACTGCCATTTAAATATTTCAGTACCGGTTCATTTGCTGGTAGAGGAAAATTGTTAATGGAATTATTCATATCTTTATTTAAAAATTAATTCGAATGCAACAAATTTAAATAATTTTCGTCTAATTAATGGAGATTTGTAAGAGAAAAGTTTATTTATTGATATATATATATTTAATTATTTTTTATGAAAAAGTCAATATTTTTTTTAATAGCAGTACTCTTTTCAGTTGCTGCTTCTGCCCAGCAGATCACAAAAAGTTTTGTGGCTGATGATTTTACTGGAATAACAGCCTCAAGTGTATTTGACATTGAACTTATAAAATCACCTGTAGAATCTGTAGTAGTTACTGCTGACCGAGAAGTTATGAATTATGTTAACATAAAGGTAGTAATGGGACAGCTTAATCTTAAAATTGAAACTGATAAGATGCCGAGAATTCTTAAAAAAAATCTCAAATCCGTGAAAGTTAAAATTAATATGAAAAATGAGCTTTCATGGCTTTCTCTTTCCGGAGCTTGTAAATTAACGTCCTCGTCTAATTTTACTCCACAGAATTTCAAGGGACAGATCAGTGGTGCTGCTTCTATTTGTGGTCTTGAAATCACGAGCGAAAGTGCACGTATTTCAATAAGTGGTGCTTCTTCAGTATCCATGAGAGGCAAAATAAATATTGCAGATTACGAATTGTCGGGAGCCAGTAATGCAGTTATGAATCAAGAAATTTCGACACTTTCAGTAAAGTGCAGTGGAGCATCAAAGATTGACTTTAAAGGTAGTATTGCCAGTTTGGATTTAAAACTTTCAGGTTCTTCAGAAGCGAAATTGAAAGGTAGTGGAGAGGAGATCAGAACTCAGATTTCAGGAGCTTCAAAATTAATTGCCGTTGAATTTGCTGCCAATGAGGCTTATATTACCATAAGTGGTGTTTCTAAGGCTGTAGTCAATGTCTCAAAAACACTTGAGGCGGAGATCTCGGGAAGTTCACATCTTGAATACAAGGGTTCTCCGGTCATAAATAATGTATCGGTCAATTCCATTTCAAACTTCAAAAAGATATACTAATCTTCGTTTTTTATTACCTTTATAAAAAATAAATAAAGGTAATATGGACTTCCAGAAAATGAATAGAAATGCTTTTGTCCTTGATTCTCATTGTGATTCTCCATTAAAACTCTACGAGGGAGTTGATATGGGTAAAAGAAATGACCAGGGACATTTTGATTTTATAAGGATGAAAGAGGGTGGAGTAGATGCGATTTTTTTTGCTATTTACACATCCAATAAGCTTGATCCTGATGCTGCAACAAGAAAGGCACTGCAACTTATTGCAAGAAGCTATGATGCTATTGAGCAAAATGAAGACAAGGTTGCTGCAGCACTTAGCGTCGAAGATGCTTTTGAATTGAAAAAAAGGGGATTGGGAGCTATTTTCTTTGGTATGGAAAACGGACTTCCTATTCAAAAGGATCTTTCCTTACTAAGACTTTTTTATGATATGGGAGTTCGTTATATGACTCTCACTCACGCAGGCAACAATGATATTTGTGATTCATGTGGTTCTCCCGAGAAGAAATGGCATGGTCTAAGTCCCTTTGGTAAAAAAGTTGTGAAAGAGATGAACAGGTTGGGGATGATTATTGATGTTTCTCATATTTCTGACGAATCTTTCTATGACGTTTTAAAATATTCAAAAAAACCTGTTGTAGCTACTCATTCATGTTGCAGAGCAATAGCTGATCTTCCAAGAAATATGAGTGATCAGATGATCAAAGATTTAGCAGCACACGGCGGAGTTATTCAAATTAATTTTTATCCTCCTTTTTTGAATAAGGATTATGCAGATAAATTTTGGCCTCTATGTGATGCTTTTGAAGTAGCAGAGACAAAATTCAAAAAAAATCCCAAAAAGTATGAAGCAGAATATAAAAAGGCTTTGTCTGATATGATGGCATTAAAAAGACCTTCATATACAGAGGTGGTTGATCACATTGACCATGTAGTTAAACTTGTAGGTGTTGACAGTGTTGGTATTGGGTCTGATTTTGATGGCATTGAAGTTACACCCGAAGGTCTTGAAGGGGTTGATAAACTTCCTGTTATTACAAAGGAACTTGTGAAAAGAGGTTATACTGAAGAGAATATTTACAAAATACTAGGAGGTAATTTTCTAAGAATAATGGATCTAAATTTTTAAAATCATGCATAAAACAATATTGATTACAGGGGCAACATCTGGAATAGGAGAGGCTGTTGCTGAAGCGTTTGCCAAAGAAAAGTTCAGATTAATTCTTACAGGCAGAAGAGTTGAAAGGTTAAATTCCCTAACAAGTCGTCTGGTTAAAAAATATGAAGTAAATATACTGCCACTGAATTTTGATGTTAGAGAAATGGCTCAGGTTGAAAAGCATCTTCTCAATTTGCCACAAGAGTGGCAACATATTGACATATTGATTAACAATGCTGGTCTAGCTGTAGGTTTAAGCCCTTTGAACGAGGGTGTCATTGATGATTGGGAAAGGATGATTGATACAAATATCAAAGGACTTCTCTATGTTAGCAAGATAGTTTCAAATTTAATGATTGAACATGGTGGTGGGCACATTGTGAACATAGGCTCAATTGCAGGTAAGAGTGTTTATCCAAACGGTAATGTTTACTGTGCGACCAAATATGCAGTTGATGCTCTATCAAAAGGCATGATGATGGATTTTATCCAGAAGAACATAAAAGTATCTCAGGTTTGTCCTGGTGCAGTTGAAACAGAATTTTCAAAAGTTCGTTTCAAGGGAGACGAAAAGCGAGCAGCAGCAGTATATGAAGGATTTGAACCATTGAATGCTTCAGATGTTGCAGATTTGATTTTATATATCGTTAAGGCTCCAGCGCATGTCAATATTAGTGATGTAGTAATATTACCTGCAGCACAGGCATCTCCCACTATTTTCTGTCGGAAGTAGTATCAAGCCATCCGGCTTCTTTTAATATTTTATCCAGTTTTGAAATAGTTAATTCTCTGTCTCTGTCATTTCTATTTGAAAAAATGAGATAGAGAATTTTATTGTCAGGATATCTTCCTGCATATATCTGAAAGCCACCATTATCACCAGTATGAAACACTTTAACGGGATAACCTGGTTTTTCTTCTATAAACCATCCATATCCGTAGAACGTATATGGCATATCTTTAATGGATATTTTAGGAGAATGAGCGGTGTTTTTCATCTGCTCACTGATAAGTTTGTTGTCTCTTAATGCAATTTCCCACTTTGCAAATTCTCTTGTCGAAGTATAAATGCCTCCATCAGCCTTAGTCGCAAAAAAGGACTCTTCTCCAAAATCAAATTCTCTAAAGTTGTTTGATGTTGAATCTAACAAATATCCATGTGCCATTCTTGGAATCTCTTTTCCTGCCTCAAAATATGTGGTTTCATTCATACCACACGGTAGAAAGATTTTATTTTTCATAAAAGTATCGAACTGCATACCTGAAGCCTTCTCAATGATTGTGTATAATAATTGAAAAGTTGGATTCATATATTCGTAATCTGATCCGGGCTCAAAATTGAGAGTATCGAGATTCTTCATATATGAATAGGAAGCAACATCTGTAGCAGTCAGAACAAAATTCCTATTACTCCGATCTCTCGCATCCGGAA
>JAHDRO010000180.1 GCA_018433265.1 Bacteroidales bacterium | reverse complement strand
ATCAAACCAATAAACCTGGAGATAATAAACAAACATTATTTAATATAAGCGGTTCCGTTTTTACAGGCAAAAATAAAACAATTGAAATCCAGCCAGAATATTCCTTTGAACGAAAAATTAACTTATCGCAGACACATAGTCAACAACTATTTTTCCCTACAGAAATATTCAATTCCAGAGAGGTTTTAGATTCAACAACCCTCAAAGAAACCACTGAAGTGCACAATATTGGATTAAACTTTACTGCAAAACCAAAAAAACACTTTATATCCCTATCTACTGAAAGTTCATTTCTTAAAGGATCTAATTCGACTTCACTAATAAACTTTAGTATTATGGATGGCACTATGATTTCTAATATAAGAAATAATGCCATTATTAAGCAATCTGGATTTCAGGGCAGATATTCAACAAAATGGAAGTGGAAAATTTCTCAGAAATTATCAATAGGCACCAATACTTCGACTAATATCTCAGATAATTCTCAGCAAGATCTAAGAAAAGACACAACAATTCAGAATGAATTGTATTCATATTTAAACATTTCTGGTCCTACTGAAAGAAATAATTATCAAGCTGCTCTCACTCCATATTTGGAGTACGAATTGTCAAGATATACCAATTTCAAAGCTCAGTTTTTGTATATGATTAACAATAGCCAAAGCCATAAAATTGTCGTTGATAATATAACTGGACAGTATGACTACACCCAGATGTTTGATTATACCGACAATTCAAAGTTGTTTACTCCTGAGATAAGTCTGAAGAATGCTCGAAAACAGCACCGATTAGTACTCGGATTAAAAAACCAAATATCCACACAAGACTATATAAATAAGATAAATGGAATTGATAAACACAATACCTACTTTTCCCTTTTACCTATGTTTACCTATGATCTGAATGGTTTACTAAATACATCTAGTAGTCGGTTACAAATTAATTATTCAACCTCTGTTACAATTCCCGGATCAAATATGCTCACACCAACTATTAATAGCGGGAAAGGAGCATACCTGACTGTTGGAAATCCTAATCTTAAACAGGCTTACACACATAGTTTTTCGGGAAAATTGAGTCTTATGGAAAATGACCTCTCTGTCAACTTATCACTGAAAGGATCTTATATTACCAATCCTATAAGTATGAATGGCTTTGAATTCTTTAGTAAAGACACTGTTTTACAGTCATATAATAATTTTTTAGCTAAAGCCGGATCATATGTGTCTCACTATAGTAACGGGAATAGCAGATACTATTTTATGCCCGAGCTGGAAATTTCTCTTCCTGTAAATTTTCTCGGCTCAATCCTCTCATCCAGAGTATTGTATAGATATGAATTTATGCCTGTTTTAATAGGGAATAAACCGGTACAATCAAGACAACAGAGTGCTGCTTTAGCAATAAATCTGAAAAGTAATTTTTCAGAATATTTTGAATTCGATATAAAATCTCAAAGCAGTTATTCTTTCAACAGACGTAGTACTGGTGCCCGTGATCGTTTCTTCAACGAGCAGCTTTCAATCAATCTGAAGGCAGTGCTCTTTTCCGGACGGTTAAATATATCCGCATACAGTAACACATATATTTCCAGAAACCCTTATTATAGAAATACCGATCAAACAATAAATCTGTTAAATGCCTCATTTAATTATCAATTCTTAAAGGAGCGAAATGCAAGTTTCGGCATCTCAGCACATGATCTGTTAAACTCTAGAAACATATTTAATACATTCACCTCCCCTCAGAGCCAAACCAGCACCTGGTCACAAGTTATAGGTAGATATATCTTGTTTAATTTCAGATACGAATTTAATCATAAGAAATCTGGAAAAACGGATAAATGATGGATGATTGATACAGGTGGAATTGCTAACTTAGTTGGGACACAGGGTTAAGCACAAAAGTTTATTTTTGTGTATTATGAGAAAACAACGTATGCATTTTGACAAAGCGTTTAAAGAAAATGCTGTCAAACTAAGTTTAGAGCGCAAAAATGTTTCGGAACTTGCGCAAGAATTAGGAATAGAGCCATTTTTGCTATATAGATGGCGTAAGGAATTCCAAGAGAAAGGAGATTCAAGTTTTCCCGGGAACGGCAACCAGTCTCTTTCCGAAGAGAACAAGAGAATCGTAGAGCTTGAAAAGCGTTTAAATGATGCTGAGATAGAACGCGATATATTAAAAAAAGCTTTAGGCATCATCTCCAAGAGCGGTCGTTGATCTTTCAGTTTATCCAAGACTACAACTCGAAGCGATGGACGATTGAGGTGATGTGCAGAGTTATGGATGTATCCAAAAGTTCCTAGTATCGTTGGTTTAATGAGCCTGTGGGCAAGCGCAAACAGAATTATGAGGTAGCCCCAAACCTTCTCAATAGGGTTTTTATACATGAAGAGCCTGTTAAAGCTTGTGTGTCTGACCTGGCATATATCTCTTGTCTGGATGGATTCCTTTATCTGACTTGTGTTTTGGATCTTTTTGACCGTAAACTCATTGGTTGGTCGATGAGTGATAATATGAGTGCATCTAAAACAGTTATCCCGGCTATAAGGATGGCCAATAGGAACCGGGCTTTTCCTAAAAATATGATTTTTCATTCTGACAGGGGTTCTCAATATACCTGCAAGCAAACAGTCAATATCTTGAAATCTCTTAATGCTAAGCAGAGCATGAGTCGTAAAGGTAATTGCTGGGATAACGCAGTAGCAGAAAGCTTTTTCAAATCCTTCAAGACAGAATTGATTTATGGTACAAGGCTTATAACTAGAGAACAAATGCGCTTGTTGGTATTTGAGTATATTGAATCCTGGTATAACCATAAGAGAAGATTCTCAGCTTTAAAGAATTTGACTATTGATGAATTTTGGGAACAGTATAATATTAAAAAACAGATTATTAAAAATGTTGCTTAACTTTTTGTCTCAAATAAGTTGGCAAATTCAATTTCGGTAATATAATCAATACGGTACTTTACAAATAACTCCATATCCTCAATTCCGACTCTGTAAATTGACACATACTTAAGATTTGTCTCCATATCAATATTCGTATTCTAACAACAAAATATTACATAAACATATAAAGAGATTTACATTAATACAAACGGATAAGTGTGTGTCGTTACATTTATTCAAACGAAAAGACAAGATTAACGAAACATCTCCGTAAACTCAACTATATCCGGCATAAACGAGTTAAATTTGGTCCTGATAACATCTTCGTGCCGGCGACCTTTAACAAAGTCTCCTATGAAGTTCCCTACCTGCAATTGACGGTTGCTCCCAGATTTAAGAGGGAGTCACCCGTTTTGTCTTTAAATTTTTGAAAATCGGTTTAATTTTTAGTAGTGACGGCATAGTGTCTCCCAATAAAAATCCCCAGGGTTTTAAAGATTCAATATGGTCAAAAACAAGCTTGACAATAGCAAGAAGGGGTATTGAAAGAAACATACCGGGGATACCCCAAAAAGCATTTCCTACTATCACTACAATCATTGAGAATAGTGCATTAATTTTAACTTTTGACGCAACAATTTTTGGTACGATATAATTGTTGTCAATCAATTGTATTATATAATAGATAATTAACACATAAATGGCATACCATCCAGTATCTTTTGTAGCCAAAGCCACCATCATAGGTAAAGCGCCAGCCACAAGACCTCCAATGTATGGAATAAGATTGAACAATGCTCCAATTATTCCGAGCAGAATTGCGTAATCGATCCCGAGTATAAAAAGCGTAGCGATCTCCATAGAGGCAATCAATAGAATTTCGATAATCAATCCGGAAAGATATTTTTGAACAACTATCTTAATCTGGGTAGATATCTCCTTCACTTGAATTTTGTTGTCTTTCCCAAAGAGTTTGTTGATAAATTCAGTGAGAAGTGGTTGATAGAACAGTATCAAAAAAATGTAAACAGGCATAATAAAAATTACAACCAACAAATTGCCCATTGCCAGAAGTGTTTGGCCTAAAGCAACGCCACTTGTGTTAATAAGCTCTTCTTTCGTTTTTGTAATCCAATCGTGAATATTTTGGGAATCAATATTTAAAAATCCTGAAATCCAGACAATCGCCTGGTTGACTACCTCTGTAAATTTCTCGACAAGAGTCGGCCAGGATTCGCCAAACTGGATGGCCTGCGATACCAGAAGAGTGCCAAAGGCGGCAACAATTACAAAAGTCAGAAGGAGTGTGATAATTATTGATAGTACCCTGCCAATTTTTAACCTCACAAAAAAACTTACCACCGGAGTAAGAAGAATAGCAATGATAGTTGCAAAAACGAGAGGGACAATAATATCCTGAGCTATATACAAGACAGCTAATAAAGCAATTATTCCAACACTGGAAATTGTAGCCTTGATATAAAAGGGAATTTTAAATTCTTTGACCATAATTGTTTAAGATATTATATGTAAAGTTGCACACCATAATTTTGAATATTGTTACAGAACTTTTGAAAAATTTTACAAGATTCACACATCTTTGACTGGAAATAATTGGAGAATTCAAATAAATTATTATCTTTAGCATTAATTGCTTGTAAATCAACTCTAAATCCATACCTCGAAATTTCTGCGTCGCAGAATTGTATTTATAGTTTATAGTGCAAAATGAAACTCTACATTAAAAATATGGTTTGCATTCGCTGCAAAATGTTGGTGAAAGAAGAAATTAGGGGTTGCTTTGCACAAATACGGTCTGGAATTGATGGAAGACAAAAAATCTGTGCTTATCGAACAGATTAAAAATTTAATCATCGATATGGTACATTAAAGAGAAGATTTTATTAAAACAAAGTTTTCTGTTTTTTTAAGTGAAAAATTAAATCGGGATTATACCTAT
>JAHDRO010000182.1 GCA_018433265.1 Bacteroidales bacterium | reverse complement strand
TGATATTCATAGCCCAGTATCCATCTTCGAGATAGTTCTTTTCAGGAGTGCTGAGTGCATGGATATCCGAATAAGCACAATGGTGATTGGTTATTAAAAGTCCCTTATCGGAAATAATACTTCCTGTACAACCAAAATCTAGTGCAACAACAGCATTGCTTACTGCTGAACCGCTTTCATCATAAATTAGTTTAGGATCCAATTTAAGGCCGGTTTTTTTCATTTGCTGAGTTAAATTTTTGTCAAGCAGATTGACAAGCCACATACCTTCATCAGCTCTTGAAATTCCGGATACAGAAAGCAGGAAAAGTATTACAAGAAATCTTGTAATTATATTATTTTTCATTATTTACTTTTTTAATTCTTGGATTATTTAGATTTTACATCATTTGGTTTGATAACGATAGTATGACCCTTTTTTTCGAATGAAAATTTTGGATCAGTCTCGCTAATCTCACCATCTTTTGATTTAACTTTCCATTTAGGTTGTGTAAGAGCAGCCCAGATTTTGTCGTCATCAAGCACAGCTTTTGAGTAAGTAATTCGGAATGCATAATCTTCATTGTCGTTAAGGACAACTGCTAAACCCAAGAATCCATCTATCATTGACAGATGGCTTGCAAGGTACGGAATGTACCTGGTAATAATTGGCTTATCGAGATTTTCATATACAATTTCATAAACAGCCTCATCCTTTCCTCCCCACTTTTCATAATTATCTTTGAAAGTCTTGTCAAATTTATACATCTGTCTTTCAAGAAACTCCCGTCTTGAAATTGTATCTATCTGATCAGACATTCCTTCATACTTGTAATCGACCTTTATAATATTTGTTTCTCCATTTTGAGCAGGCATTGCAAGCTCTTTCATCTCAACTATTGACTTGATGAAGGATTCATCAACAGGCTCGTTAACGTCCATATATAGTCTAACTGTGAGTGGGCAAGAATATTCTGTTTCCAAACCATAGTAACCTTTTTTTGTTAGACGGAACTGCATCCCGAGATAGTTTGGATCCATTTTGTCATACATCTTCTCAGTGTAAATTGTTACAACTTTGATCTGTGCTCCAACAGGAGGGGTTGCTATTTTAAATTTACCAGGTGTATAAATTGCCTCTTTTATTTTATCTGGATTAGTTTCTGAAGGGTCATAGAGAATAACAGCTTGGTGTTTTTTAACATATGTAGCTACTCCGTATATGCCCGGAACTTTCTCAAGTTGAGCCTTGAAAGCCATAGAACTTCCGTAACATTTCACAGAACGCAAGCCGTCAATTTCTGTTTTTTGAAGTTGTTCTATTTTTGATTGATCTGCCCATGTGACATCAATTGTCGGAAGTTCCCACATTGTACCCAAGAAAAATGCTGC
>JAHDRO010000347.1 GCA_018433265.1 Bacteroidales bacterium | reverse complement strand
GGCTCCATTATTTTTGATTCTTTCAATAAGTTCATATCCTTCCTCCATTATTGTGAGGTCAGCAGCAAACTGAGTATCGAAAACTTTGTCAAATCCCACTCTTCTTAAAGCTGCCACCATTTTACCGGTAACAAGGGCGCCATATTCCATGCCCATTGCTTCTCCGATGCCAACACGTATTGCAGGTGCAGTCTGAACAACGACAAATTTATCCTTGTTGTATATTTCATTGAAAACATTTCTTGACTCATCCCTTTCGGTGATTGCTGCAGTTGGGCAGACCAAAGCACATTGTCCGCAATTTGTGCAGGCAACATTGCCAAGTCCCTTGTCGAGATATGTAGAGACTTTGGTTTTTAATCCTCTACCTGTAAAATTTATCGCATTAACTGTCTGAACTTCAGCACATACTGCCACACATCTTCCGCAAAGAATACACTTTTCAGGCGTTCTAAGTAGTGAAAGTGAGGTATCGTCAACCTTAGCGGCCGTTTTGGTTTTTAAAAAAGGAGTCTCCTTTATCCCTATTATTGACGTCAAATCCTGTAGCTCACAGTTTCCATTTCTCTCACATATAAGACAATCTTTAGGATGGTTGGCTAGAATAAGCTCAAGATTTATTTTCCGAGCCTGGTCTACAAGAGTAGAGTGTGTTTTTATATCCATACCTTCGGCAACTGTACTGATGCAAGATCTTACAAGAGTTTTAGCTCCTTTAACCTCGACAACACATATGGAGCATGAGGCGTTGTGAGACACGTCCTTCATATAACAGAGAGACGGAATCTGAATGCCAATTTCTCTGCATGCTTCAAGAATAGTGGCTCCGGCCGGAACCTGATATTCTCTGCCGTCCACTGTAATATTAACTTTATTGTTTTCCATAATTATTCCTCCTCTCTTTTGACGGTAGTGCGAACATCACATCTACGACATCTTGCTGCCTCAGCATATGCCTGGGCAGGTGTATAACCCAAACTTATTTCTTTAAAATTACCAATACGCTCTTCTAAAGGCAGCTTAACTGAATAATGACGGTTTCCTCCTTCGGGCTTGAGCGGAACCTCATTACTGTATTCAAATTCTCTGAAGAGTTTGTGGAAGCGGTTCTTATCCATCAACTTAAGATCAATCACTTCTGCAGCTTTCTTGGCGATTCCCATGGCCTCAGCCGCAGTGGCAGGTCCTGTGATTGCATCGCCTATTGCATAGAATTTAGGATGATTGGTTTCATGAGTGAAATGGTCAACCAGAATATTTCCATTGCTTTTAAGGTTTATACCATATTCTTTTGCAAATTCAGCATCAACTTCTTCTCCAATGGCCATAATAACATTGTCGCAGTCGAGCGTGAAGAATTCTCCTGTAGGGACAGGTTTGCGTCTGTTAGAAAGATCTACCTCTCCACAAGCCATTTTCATAAGTCTGACACCTCTAACTTTGTCATTTGCGTCTGCAAGTATCTCTTCAGGATTGCAGAGGAACAAGAAATTAACGCCCTCGTTCTCAGCTTCCTTGATCTCATCCTTATTGGCAGGCATATCAGCTTTCAATCTCCGATAGACAACTGTAACCTCGGAACCTAATCTCAAGGCTGTACGAGCTGCGTCTATGGCTACATTGCCGGCACCGACAATTACTACATGATGCCCTATTTCGGGTTTTTTCTCATGAGCTATTTCTTTAAGAAAATCCATACCAGAGATAACCCCATTAAGATTGCAACCAGGTATCTGCAATTCAGTGTCCTTTTGAGCTCCAACAGCAAGAATGACCACATGATTGTCGTGTTCTAACTGTTCAAGTGAGATATCCTTTCCCACACATGTATTCATGACAAATTTAACACCAAGCTCTTTTATGAAATCAATCTCTCTTTGAAGAATATCGAGAGGAAGCCTGTATTTTGGAATACCCCATCTGAGAATACCTCCTGCTTCAGATTCAGAATCATAAATTGTTACGTCATGTCCGAGTCTAACAAGATAGTATGCTGCAGTCAATCCTGCAGGTCCTCCTCCCACAATTGCAATTTTCTTGTGAGTTGGTGGCATCTTTTCGCTAATCAGTCTGTCATAAATTTTCCTATAACTTTCTTTGGCATAGACAGTATCAGATATATATCTGTGAATTTCGCCCTGTGATACAGGTGCATCTATTCCCTCTCTGCGGCATTTCATTTGACAGTGGAAGTGACAGATACGCCCAATTGTTGAAGGCAGAGGGTTGTCTCTTAATGATGATTCAAATGCATCTTCAAGCTTATTTTCTTTAAGCAGCTGGAGATAACGGGGGATATTCATATGCATCGGACAGCTGTTTTCACAAAGAGCAGTAAATAGATCCTGGCAAATACCAGGCTCGCATTTCTTTTCAATCATATGATGGTCGTACTCATCCCTGAAGTATCTCAGAGTAGTAAGTACAGGGTTGGGAGCTGTTTGTCCAAGGCCACAAAGAGCTGTAGCTTTAATCACTTGTCCGAGCTCCTCCAATGTTTTTATATCCTCCTCCTGCGCTTTGCCACTTGTAAATTTTTTAATAATTTCAAGTGTCTGTGCAAGCCCTTCTCTACAAGGTGTACATTTTCCACAGGATTCGGAATTTGAAAACTCAGTGAAGTATCTTGCAACATCAACCATACAATTATCCTGGTCCATAACCACCATTCCTCCTGATCCCATAATGGCTCCTAGAGCATTTAGAGATTCATAGTCAACAGGAGTCTTCATGTAGTCCACAGGTATGCATCCTCCGGATGGGCCGCCTGTTTGAACAGCCTTCACTCTCTTTTGTGAACCACTTCCCTCTCCAATTCTGAACACAATTGTTTCAAGAGTAGAACCGAGAGGCAATTCTACTAAACCGGTATTTTTGACTTTCCCTACCAGAGAGAATACTTTAGTTCCCGCGCTTTTGTCAGTCCCGGTTTCTGTAAACCAGGAGGCTCCTTTGGACATGACGACAGGTATATTGCACCATGTTTCAACATTATTGATATTTGTAGGGTAGTCAAACAGACCTTTAACAGCCGGATAAGGAGGTCTTGGGACTGGTCTTCCTGCTTTGCCTTCAATACTTTTAATAAGAGCAGTCTCTTCACCGCACACGAAAGCTCCAGCTCCCTCAACAATATCAATATCAAAATTAAATCCACTTCCCAATATGTTTTCACCAAGCAATCCCAGAGATTTTGCCTGCTCAATAGCTCCCTTGAGGCGTCTTACTGCAAGTGGGTACTCTGCCCTTATGTATACAACGCCTTTCGATGCATCCATGGCATAAGCGCCTATAGTCATGCCTTCCAACAACATAAACGGGTCACTCTCTATTTCGTTTCTATTCATGAATGCTCCGGGGTCTCCCTCATCGGCATTGCATATGACATATTTTTGATCAGCTTTGACTTTGGCCATTAGTTCCCATTTTTGACCTGTAGGGAATCCTGCTCCACCACGTCCACGCAGTTTGGAGAGTTTAACCTCATCTATGACTTCCTGTGGAGATTTACCCGTAAGAACGCTATATAAAGGAAAGTATCCACCAACTCCAATATACTCTTCAATATCATCGGGCACTATCAGTCCACAGTTGCGAAGCACGATTTTCTTTTGCCATTTGAAAAATGGAATTTCATTCCAAAGAGGATGTTCAGTCAACCCCTTGCCAAATTCAAATTTCCCTGTAATAAAATCCCAGTCTTCTATGCGGCAAAGCACGTTTCTGAAAGGCATCAAGCCTTTCTGAATGGCAGAAACGACTGGAATTACATCTACCTCGGCCAGTCTGTGCAATATGACGAGTGGTTTTCCAGGTATGTAAATGTTGACTAATGGTTCTTCGGCGCAAAAACCGAAGCATCCTGTTTTTTTGAGGATAATGTCTAGTTTTCGTTCGTTAATTATACGCTGAAAACTGTCGTAGAGGACTTCAGCTCCTCTGCCTATGCCGCAAGTCCCCATACCTACAGCAATATAAGGCTTGTCGGGGAGAATTTTTGTGGCAGCTTTTAAGCGTATCTCTTCCAAGTCAGCATAATTTGATATTCTCATCTTTTTTGTCCTCTCTAAGATTTTGTAATAATTTCAGAATCATTTCGGAAGTAACATTACTGTAGATCATGCCGTCTACTGCAACTACAGGTGCAAGGGCACACTGTCCGAAACAGGCAACGGTTTTGACTGTTATTTGTCTATCTTCAGTAGTGAAACTGGTCTCACCGTTATCAAAAGCATCCTTACATCCCGGAAGAATGTTAAGGTCTTCAAGCAGCACCTTGGAACCTTTTGTGTGGCAGGCTGTGCCTCTGCATACAATTATAGTATGCTTACCCTGAGGTTTAAGGTTGAAAAAAGAGTAAAAAGTTGCTACGCTGTAAATTTGTGAAAGCGGCACTTTGGTTCTGTAAGAGAGGTGTTCCATACTCTGTTGGTCAAGAAATTTATACTCATTTGCCTCCTGAATCTCTTCCATGGAGGTGAGCAGCATCCCTGGTTTGCCTGCATTTCTGGAAATAATCTCGTCGATAGTTCTTTTATCGACAAGAATTTCAGCATTAGTGTCCATTTAATTGTGTGTTTGTTTAAAATACCCGAGTAAATTTACAAAAATTATAATATGATTACAAAATCAAAGAAAAATTGAAAAAATTATAGGGTTTTACCTTTTTTGACAGTCTTATTTATGTAAACCGAATAGATACATTAATGCAAATTGATATGAAAAAGAGAATTAAAATTTTAGCTACTCTTCTTTCCCTCTTACTGCCAATATTGACAGTTACACCTGCATTGTCTCAGGCTGAAAAGGGATTTTACACAGTGAAGGGTGTTGTTAAAGACAAGACGACTAATAAAACTCTCGAGTATGCCAACATATTTGTGAGCGGTACTAATATTGGGACAGTTTCCAACATGGATGGCGAATTTTCGATTAAGATAAAAAACGAACTTAATGCCAAAACTATTGAAGTATCTCGTATAGGATATTCATCAGAGGTGATAGCCGTAAAGGGTGTAAATATTGATAACCTCGTTGTTTATCTTTCGCCAAGGGATAATGTTCTGACGGAGATAACTATTCTTGGAATGGACCCTGAAATGATTATACGTGAGGCAATCAGCAGAATAGGAGATAATTTCAGCAATCAGGAAAACCTTCTTTCCGGATTTTACAGAGAAACTGTCAGGAAAAGAAGCACTTATGTAAATGTGGCCGAGGCCATAGTTGAGATATTTAAGACAAAATATACTGATAATTATGAAGGAGACCGAGTACAGGTATATAAAGGAAGAAGAATTGTATCTCCCAAGGCAAATGATACACTAGTAGTAAAACTTCTTGGAGGTCCTAATCTATCAATCTATTTAGATGTTGTCAAAAATCCCGACTTAATGTTAAATCCTGCTTCTCTGGGAGATTATACTTATAAAATGGAAATGCCGGTTATGATTGATGATAGACAAAATTATGTTGTAAGTTTTGCCCCGCAGGTTGTGCTGCCATATCCACTTTATTACGGCAAATATTACATTGATAGAGAATCGCTTACATTTTCAAGGATTGAATTCAGCCTGAGCATGGATGACCGTAACAAGGTAACACAGATGATTCTCAAGAAAAAACCTTTTAGCCTGAGATTTAAGCCAGAGGAGGTTTCGTATCTGGTAACATACAAGAGACTGGGAGACAAAAGCTATCTTAACTATGTTAAAAGCGAAATACAATTTAAGTGTGACTGGAAGAAGAAGCTTTTCTCTACAAATTATGCAATAGTTGCAGAAACAGTTATAACTAAGGTGTCTAATGATATACCACTTAAATTTACAAAGAAATATGCCTTTAACGATAACTACTCTCTCTCTGACAAGGTAGATGACTTCTATGATGAGAATTTCTGGGAAGATTATAACATTATTGAACCTGAGCAATCTCTTGAAAATGCGGTCAATAAACTTAGAAAAACGATTAATAAAAAATAACCACATCCTTTTCCTATATTTGAATAAATATTTATTTATTTTTCAATATGCTCCAGGATCTTTTGCTGGTTAAGAGAATTAAGGAGGGGGATATAGCTGCTTTTGAACAGCTCTTCAAATCAAGCTATATGTCCCTTCTCTACTATTCGATAAGTATTACCGGCAGTAAAGAGATATCAGAAGAGATAATTCAGGAGTTGTTTTATTATATCTGGAAAGAGAGGGATAAACTTCAAATAATGAGTTCACTAAAAGGTTATTTGTATAAATCGGTGAAAAACAGGTCAATTCAATATCTTCACAGTAAATGTTTCAATATGCAGTTCAAGAGTTCTTCGGAAGTTGAAATGAACACCGGTGAAGATGGAGAGAGTAATATGGAGTTGAAAGATCTTGAAAATGTTATTTTAAAGAGTATGGAGATGATGCCGATACGTAGAGCGCAAATTTTCAGAATGCACCGTTTTGATAAAATGAGCTACTCCGAAATTGCAGAAAAACTTTCACTTTCTATTAAAACTATTGAGGCAGAGATTGGTAAGGCTTTAAAAACATTACGAAGAGAGGTAAAAAAATATAATGATTGAACATCATGAATTCAAAAAAGAACAGTGAAATGACAAACCTTGCGTGGAGCAAATTGTATGATCGTCTTAATAACGAGGGTTTGTTATATACTGAAAATTCTAAAGGAAGGAGAGGGAAGATGTTGCACAACATAACACTACGTTGGGCTTTAATTGGGATGATTGTGGTTTTAGTATCCGTATATTTGGGCATAGACCGGTATAATAATGTTGGAAAAATGCTTTCATACAGCAACAATGACAATTCTACTCTGGTTAAAACTCTTGAAGATGGTTCAATAGTGTTCCTTGAAAATGGTTCTGAAATTACCTTTCCTGCCAAGTTCGGAAAAGTCAGGAAGATCTATCTGAGAGGGAATGCTTTTTTCGAAGTTGTCAGAAATACAGAAACACCTTTTATTGTAGATGCCGGTATGGTTGAAATCAAAGTACTTGGAACCTCTTTCAGTGTAGAGACGGAGAATCATTCATGTCCATCACTCTCTGTCAGGAGCGGTATTGTCAAAATTACACTTAAAGAAAATGGCACTAACCAGAAGGTTGTTGCAGGTGAGACAGCCTTTGTTGAGAGACACTCTTTACGGATAGTTCCCACATTGGACTTATCTAAATTTGCAGTTTATTCTGAAAGAATACATTTCAAAGATGAAAAGTTGAGAGATGTAGTAAAGGTTGTAAATAAAATGAAAAAAAGCGGGGACTTAACTTTGACTCTTGCAGATGATGAAAAATTGCCTGAGCGCAGTCTGACTGCTACATTTATTGACAGATCCACTGAATCAATTGCTCAAATGATTTGTTTTGCACTTGATCTTAATTATGAGATAAGAGGAGATGTTATTGTAATCTATGAATAGATTGTTTATCTGTGCTTTGTTGACAATAGGTATTATTGTCGCGACCTCTCCTTTGGTTTGGTCTCAGGAGCTGGTTAATTATGATCCAGGAGAACAGATGATCAGGTTTGATCTTAAAAAAGGGACAGTATATCAGATGATCAACAGATTGTCAGATATTACAGGATACTACTTTGTATATGACAGCGAGTTGATAAATAATGACCGGAAAGTAAGAATCAATCCAGGTGATTATAAACTCAAGGATTTAATAAGAGAAATAACTGGTAATAATGTTGATGTTAAGTTGCAGGATAAATATTTGCTCCTTTTTATTTCAAAGGGTAATACAGAAATTACATCTGAATTGAAATTAAAATCTTCAGCCGATTCTGTTTTTATTGTTAAGGGGAGGCTGCTTGACAGAATAACTGGAGAGCCTGTAGTTTATGGTACAATCGATGTAGCTTGTGGGAAAAAAACAACTGTTTCCAACCAAGATGGCAACTTTATGCTTAAACTTCCTGATTCCCTTCAATCCTCGGTTATTAGAATCTCACATATTGGTTATCTCAACAGAATGATAAGTGCTGATGTAATTGCCGGTAAGAATATAGACATATATCTTGATCAGAAGATCATACCTCTTCAGGAGATAGTGGTAAGAATGGTAGATCCAAAGAAGGTATTGAGAGAGATGTTAAAACGCAGACAGGATAATTATAATAGCGAGACAGCCTATTTAACCTCATTTTTTAGAGAGGGTATAGAAAATAGGCACGGATTTAATCTTACCGAAGCAGTTTTAAAAATATATAAAACAGGTATTCATAGCACATTGGCGAGTGAACAGGTCAAGATATTAAAAATGAGGCGTCTTGGAACTCCCAATTATAATGATTCACTTATTGTGCGACTTAAATCGAGCATTTATTCATGTCAAATGCTCGATATTATAAAAAATCTGCCTGATTTTCTGGATCCTCAGTATTACAATTACTATAATTACTCACATACTGACATAACAGTGCTTGATGAGAGAAGAGTGCTCGTTTTTTTCTTTGAACAAAAAGAAGAAATAAAAGATCCTCTTTTTATGGGTAAACTTTACATTGATGCAGAAAACTATGCTCTTCTCAAGGCAACTTTCCAAATCAATCCTCTCTATGTTGAAGATGCAGCGGATATACTTGTTTTGAAGCAGAGTCGTCATATTAAAGCTATACCTCAAAGTGCCATTTATGAAGTTTCCTATGTGCCAGTCGATGGCAAATACTATCTTAATCACGTAAGAGCAGACCTGACCCTTAAAATGAAAAAGAGAGGCAGTCTATTTAGTTCAAATGAACATGTCTGGTTTGAAATGGCAAACTGCGAAACTAATACATCAGAAGTCAAGCGATTTGCAAACGAAGAAATAGTTTCAAACAAAAATTTTCTCTCAGAAGTGTCATATAGTTATGATGAAGCCTTCTGGGGAAACTTTAATACTCTATTACCGGAAAAGTCGTTAAAGGAGCTGATTAGAAAGTATAATTTCGATATTGGAAATTAATTTTACATCCAGGATGGTTTTTCTTTGTCCATCAAGTAATAGTCAAAATATTCATCCATTCTTTTAGTCCAGTCTTTTTTGACTTCCCATGGCTTGATATTGTGTCCTACGCCTTCGTAATTGAACATCCAAACCTCTTTGCCGAGCCTTCTGAGCCCCAGGAATAATTCCAAACCTTGAGAGTATGGTACAGCTTCATCTGCATCACAGTGCCTTGAAAGCAAAGGAGTGGTTACTCTGTTCAGAAAGAAAGTTGGAGAATTCAATATATAGTTATTCTGTTTTTCCCAAAGATTACCTCCAATTCTACTTTGAGAACATTCATACATGAACATTCTGGGTGAACCTGCACCATATCTTATTCCAGTATATGCAGATGTCATGTTTGTAACTGCTGCCTCAGAACATGCACACTTGAATATATCTGACTGAGTTATGAGAAATGCTACTTGATAGCCTCCCCAGCTATGTCCCTGGACTCCTATTCTTTCTGGATCTGCAATGCCCTCTTTTATTAGGTATTCTGTGCCACTTACCACTGTATTTACGCAGCTTTTTCCAGGCCATCCTATCTCATAATGAATATCGGGCATGAAGACCACATACCCTCGGCTAACGAATAGAATTGGATTGATTGTGGATTCTGTAGGAAGAGGATGATAAAACAGGAAAGTGTTTTCCGTCATTGTTTCATAGAAATAGACTATTACAGGATATTGTTTTGATGAATCATAATCTGCAGGAGTATAAAGAACCCCTTTTTGTTCTTTTCCTGAGCCATCACTCCATGTTATTACTTTTGATTTTCCAATAGAATATCCGCAGATCTGTTCATTAAGGTCAGTAAGTCTTCTTACAGGTTGAAAATCTTTACTGCTAAGCCAGAAGTCAGGTGCTTCATCAAAGCTTTCTTTCTTGAAGATATAGTTGTCTTTACCCAATTTCTTGTAGAAAGAAAATTTACAAGCATCTTCTATAAGCTTGACAGGATCTTTTCCAGGAGCCACCTTGTAATATCCAGAATACATGTTGTTTAGATTGAGTGATTCGAGAAAGATTGTCTCTTTTAAGTTCACCCCTCGATTTTTATTTTGATCACTGTCACTTTCAATTTTGAGTATTCTGAAGCGAATATTATGTTTTCTTCCATATCCGTTAGTTATGCAGAGAGGCTCTCCAATACCAGAAGTTGGTAGTGCCCAAACATCATACTTGTCGTAAACAAGAAAATATTGATTGTCTCTTGAAACTCCTGCCTGACCGTAACTGCCTGCTGGCTGAGGGCGGTCAAACTCTTCATCTTGCAGCGGATAGTCAATCAGGTCTGAAATAAGAGTTTTTGCACCACTTTTAGTATCTATTATTGACCATTCCCCATTTTCCGGTTCAAAAATAAATAGATGAGGTGTTCTGGGTGATACGGCGATAGAGCCTTTAAATTCCTTTAGCAGTATCTTTCTCTCTCCCGTTTTAACATCAATGCATATTATATCTCTCGGGGTAGGATCTTCCCAGTTGGAACGATAAAGGTAAGGACGTTCGTTAAATTCAATGCCGTATGGAGAATTATCATCTATCTGTAGATAGACACCTTTGCCTGTGGAAAGTTGTACAAATTTGTTTGTTTCAGGATAAAATGCACATTTCATACTTTTTTCAAAAGCTTTAGGCCCTCTCTTTTGCTGTAAAGGGATCAAAGTATCATTCCATCTCCAGAGTTCAAGATCAAATGGAGGCTTGCTGACTTTCTCATTAGATTTGTCGTGGTTCGCTTTTACAGGTTCGATTTCGAATTTTAGATAACTGTCATCTTGAGAAAAGACTATGCCTTTCTTGATATTGAATTGCATACCTTCAGGCAACAGACTTTCATTGAGGTTAATTTTATTGGCACTTCTCTCTTTGATCTTTATCATTGTCACTTCAGGTGATTTCAACAGAGAATCGATGCATGTAAAAAAAATAAGTTTGTCGCCATTTTTATTAGAGGATACATCAGTAATAAATTTATCAGTCTTATAGATTTGTGTTGTGTCAATACCCTTTTTATTTCCAAGTCTGATTATCAGTATAATATTGCTTTTGCCTTCATTGACTGTGGCAGTCAATGTCTCTGGATTTATGAATATCGATGTTCCGACATTATTAATTGAATCTGTTGAGCCGTTTTTAACATTGCTAATGAACAAAGTTTTTCCCCTCTTATATGTGAAAAAAGGGGATTTGTCATTGACCGAGGCACTCTTTGTTATTCCAATTTTTTGAATTGTGCCTTCATGTCCATTAATTGTAAAAAGAGTATCTTTAACAAAGAAAACAGCTGATTCCATATTGTTAAACATCTGAGGATTCTTGCCTTTTTTTATCTCTTTCCTGAAATTAATCTTGTCAATTTTAATAACGAG
>JAHDRO010000076.1 GCA_018433265.1 Bacteroidales bacterium | reverse complement strand
TCTACTTATGGCACTGTAGATAATGGCTACAGGGACGAAGAGGGATTTGGAGATGGCACAGGAGCAGGTGATGCTCAGCTGTCTGTAACACAAGATTTTGTTGATCTGATTGATCAACAAAGAGATACTAGATTTCAAGCTTTAAGAAAAGTGCACTATTATGGTCAGAATCTTTGGTGGACAACTAAGTTTAACAGTTGGGGAGGAACATTTGGACTTGATGATATCCCTTTGATAAGGATCTCTGAGGTTTATCTCAATAGGGCCGAGGCTTATGCTCATCAGAACAATTATACTTCTGCAAGGAATGACTTAAATTATCTGATGAATAAAAGAGGTCTTGATAATACTAGTGTGGCAAATGCTGAACTTTTGAATGAAATTCTTTTGCAAAGAAGGATCGAACTTGCATTTGAGGGACACAGGTTTTTTGATATGAAGAGATTAGGGAAACCGATTTCAAGACCAAACGGGATGCCTCAAATTCCTTATGACGACTATAGAGTTGTAGCACCGATAAGTACAACAGAACTTGATGTCAATAAAAAACTTGTGAATAATCCGGGATATTAATTTTGCTTATATCAATAATAAGGATGAAAATGAAAAATTCAATATTAAAAATAACTTTATTATCCCTTGTGGCTGTATTCTCCGTATCATGTCAAAAGGAGGACTGGACATATAAAGGCCCTCAGTACTATGAATTCAGTGCTTATGAGAACCACCAGGGTACTGTCAGCAATATTCTCCAAAAGGAGAATTCGAAAATTGGACTTGATTCCATTTGTATTCAGATTATCAAGCCGGCTGATGGTGATGTCACCGTTAACTACGAGATTGTAGACAAGGTTTATTATCTAACAGATAAAGACAGATATGTTGTAGAAATCCCTGAAGGGACAGATATTTCTGTTGTTGACACTGTTTATTCTACTGCAGTACTTGGTACTGATTTTGAAATAGTTCCAGCAACTGGTCAGACATTTTCTGCTGCATCAAAATCCGGTTCGCTTGTTATAAGTAAGGGTAACTATTTTGGCTATATCCAGGTTAAGATGCTTAGAAAGTCTGGAACAAACTTCTTTGTGGTTTTAAAGGATTCTCCTGATACTAAGGCCAATAAGCCTACTTCAATTCTGAATTACAAACTTGCCCCTGACAAAATATTCTACTTCCAGGAGTCGTTTCTTGATGAGATTCCTGATACATGGACATTAATTGACAGAGATGGAGACGGTTACAACTGGAATTATTATGATGGAGCAGCCACATCAGATTCATGGCTTTCTGGCGGAGTAGGGGCAGTAAGACCAGAAAATTATCTAATATCACCTAAGATTGAAATAGGAAATACAACAGATGTGGTTTTACTTACATTTGAAGTTGCAGCAGGTGATACTGACTATCCAGAAGAGAATTACAGAGTGATTATTTCTGAAAATCCAATAACTTATGAAAATTGTCGCCAAGCAACTATTCTTAGAGATTGGACAGAGTTAGATGAGACTTATGGAGATTTTAAATTACAAACTATAGATATTTCTGCATATAAGGGCAAGGATGTATATATTGGTTTTGTTCATGGAAATTGTACTGACTGTTATTATATGTTGTTGAGAAATGTAAAAGTGTTTGGACAATAATAAATGATTGAAAATGAAAGGATTGGACGAAAGACTAAAACAAATTTTTGTAGAATTGACTTCAATAAATGCGGTCTCTGGAGAAGAGGCTCCTGTGGCTGATTATATTACAGCATTTGCTGAGAGACTTGGTTTAACATGTCAAAGGGATAATGCTTATGAGTTGTCTGGTGGTAACACAGGTAATGTAATTATTGAGATTATGGGAGGAGGAGAATTTCTTATGGCTTCTCACATGGATACACCAAGGCCAATTATTGGATTAAAACGTCAGTTTTTTGAAGACAGGATTAC
>JAHDRO010000153.1 GCA_018433265.1 Bacteroidales bacterium | reverse complement strand
ATGGAGGAGGAGGAGGAGGTGTTTCTTGAGTTATAGGAATCATCTCTTCTTCAATGGTAACAGCTGTATCAGCTTGAAGGGTTGTTTCTTGCTTGTCTGTGCTTTTCCACTCAAAGGCAAACAGGGAAACAGCAAGAGCAATTATTAGCCCGATCTCCCTAAACATTAATTTTTTGCTTTCCAGATCGGCTTTAGGTGTTTTCTTTACTTCCATAACTTTATCTATGCGATTTTGAGTGTGTAAAAATAATAATAAATTGCTATTTGACAAAAGCTATTGTGGATAAACTTTTGCTAAATATTGTCAAGTATACTTAAATCAGCCAGTTATGCGCTTATTAATTTGTTGAAAACTTTTGTGGAGCATATCGGAATCGAACCGATGACCTCTTGCATGCCATGCAAACGCTCTAGCCAACTGAGCTAATACCCCTCCTTATTATTTTTATACAAAAATTGTTCCATCTTCGGAATGAACTATCAGACTAATTTCAAGTCCTTTAGTACATTATTTGTTGTTCTTACAGCTTCTGCGCTTTGTTGAAAAAGCGTCCTTTCTTCAAGATTAAGGTTCAGTTCTATTATCTTTTCCCAACCATTTTTCCCGATTATACATGGAACTCCTATACAAATATCATTTTGGAAGTACTCACCTTCAAGATATACACAGCATGGATATACTTTTCTTTCATCATGTACTATTGCTCTGACCAATGCTGCAGCATTGGCTCCTGGTGCATACCAGGCCGATGTGCCTATGAGCTTTGTCAACGTTGCTCCACCTTTCATTGTGTCTTCGACAATTTGATCTAAAACATCTTTTGTAGTTAGTTCTGAGACAGGTATTCCTCTAAGGTTGGCAAATCTGATCAGTGGTATCATTGTTGTATCTCCATGTCCACCAATTACTAAACCTGCCACATCACTTGCTGGTGCATCAAGAGCCTTGCTAAGGTAATATACAAAGCGGCTGCTGTCAAGCATGCCTCCCATTCCTATTACTTTGTTTTTTGGTAAACCCGAGCTCTTAAGTGTAAGATATGTCATCGTGTCCATTGGGTTAGAGATTATTACCAAAATTGCATTAGGTGAATGTTTCAGCGAATTGCTTACTACCTCATTTACAATTGATGCATTTGTCCCAATTAGTTCTTCTCTTGTCATACCGGGTTTTCTCGGTATCCCGGATGTTATCACAATAACATCAGAATTTTCTGTGGCTTTATAATCATTTGTTACGCCGGTTATTCTTGTTTCAAATTTGAGATGTTTTGCCGTTTGCATCATGTCTATGGCTTTACCTTCAGCCAATCCGGGTTTAACGTCAAGAAGAATAACTTCTGATGCTACTTGCATGAGGCTCATAGCATATGCGCAGGTTGCACCTACATTTCCGGCTCCTATTACACTAACTTTAGACATTTTATAAAAAAATTATTATTAGAATTGATTAATTTTGTAAAAAAATTTATATGGACCAAATAGAAGATTTCCGCACATATCGTGCCATGATGAATAAAAAAATTCTTGATCAGAATACTTTATTTTTTAAACGTTTTTTTAATTTAGACACAAGGACTTATGAAAATGGTGCTCTCTCTTCTCAGACAAAAGAGATGCTTGGTCTTGTGGCTTCTATGGTTTTGAGATGTGACGATTGCATTAAATATCATTTAGAAAAATGTTTTGAATTGAAGGTTTCCAGAGATCAATTGTTTGAAATTTTTTCTGTTGCCAATTTAGTTGGTGGTTCGATTGTAATTCCCCATACTCGGCGTGCATTGGAATATTGGGATGAACTAGAACTCAGGCTTAAAGATAATTCTTCGGCCTTATGATAAGATATTTTACAGAAGACATTACTTTTATTTTTAAATCAAAGCGTGCTTGTTCCAAATGGATAATTTCTGTTTTGCACGAAGAGGGTATTTTGGCATTAAAAAAATTAACTGATATTTCTTTTATATTTTGTTCAGATGATTATTTGTTAAATCTAAATAGAAAGTTTTTATCTCATGATTACTATACTGATGTAATAACATTTGACAATTCTGAGCAATCTACCTTTTCAGGTGATATTTTTATAAGTTTAGACAGGGTTAGAGATAATGCATTAACTTATAACCAGTCTTTTAATGATGAGCTTCATAGAGTGATGATTCATGGTATTTTACATTTAGTTGGTTACGATGATTTATCTGATTTAGAGCAATCTATAATGAGAAATAAAGAAGATTACTATTTAGCAAAAAGAATTTTGGATGTTTAATAAGTTTGATGTTATTGTTGTAGGTGCTGGTCATGCTGGTTGTGAGGCAGCTCATGCTGCAGCTAAGATGGGTTCAAAAGTTCTTCTTGTTACTATGGATTTATTTAAAGTTGCTCAAATGTCTTGTAATCCTGCTGTCGGAGGTATTGCAAAAGGACAGATCGTAAGAGAGATAGATGCTTTAGGCGGCTATATGGGTATTGTTACTGATGCGAGTACTATTCAATATAGAATGCTGAATAAGTCCAAGGGACCGGCAATGTGGAGTCCTAGAGCTCAATGCGATAGAATATCTTTTTCTATGAATTGGAGATATGTTTTAGAGCACACTAACAATTTAAATTTATGGCAAGACGAAGTAGTTGAACTGATATTTGAAGGAAATTCTGTTATTGGCGTTAAAACTTCTTTAGGAGCAGTTTTTCATGCCCATTCTGTTATTTTAACATCAGGAACTTTTTTAAACGGAAAATTATTTATCGGTTCTAATTCAACAATAGGTGGCAGGATTGGCGAACCTTCGTCTTTATTTCTTTCAGACCAATTAAGGTCCAAAGGTATTCTAGTTGATAGGATGAAAACCGGTACACCAGCCAGGATAGATATTCGTTCAATAGATATTTCAGACTTGTTCGTTCAATTTGGTGATAAAAAACCTGATAAATTTTCTTATTTAGACACACCATCATCGATTCAAACAGGAGTCGATCAGATGAAATGCTATATTACTCATACAGATCTTACTGTACATAATATTTTAAGAGATGGTTTTAGCAAATCTCCACTTTTTAATGGTTTAATTCATGGAAGAGGTCCTCGGTACTGTCCAAGTATTGAGGATAAATTGCGAATATTCCCTGATAAAGCATCACATCAATTGTTTTTGGAACCAGAAGGCTGGAATACTAATGAATATTACTTACAAGGTTTTTCATCTTCTTTGCCTTTAGACATACAATATAAGGCTATTCGTGCTATTAAAGGTTTTAAAAATGCTGTCATATACCGTCCTGGATATGCAGTTGAATATGATTATTTTCCACCAACTCAGCTTTTTCATACTCTGGAAGTAAAAAGCATTAGTAATTTGTATTTTGCTGGTCAGATTAATGGAACTACAGGTTATGAAGAGGCGGCCGCACAAGGTTTAATTGCAGGAATTAATGCACATCTAAAAATTATTGGTAAGGAGCCTTTTATTTTACGTCGCGACCAAGCCTATATTGGTGTTTTAATTGATGATCTTGTAACAAAAGGTGTTGATGAGCCTTATAGAATGTTTACTTCCAGAGCTGAATTTCGAACACTTTTACGACAGGATAATGCTGACTTGCGTTTAACTGAACTTTCCTTCAATTTAGGATTAGCATCTAAAGTCAGATATGAGTCTTTCAAATACAAATACTCAAAAATTTCGAAATTTTCTTCCTTTTTAAATAACACATTAATATCTGCTGAAAGTATTAATCCTATTGTTTACTTAAACAGCAGCAATAATTTAACTCAAAATAAATCGATTTATGAGTTGCTGTCAAGGCCTTATTTAGACTTAGAAACATTATTGCTTATGGTTCCACGTGGAACGCTTATGAATTTTTTTGGAGATCTTTTTTGTGAGAAGCTGAATTTATCATCAGTTAATAATGTTGATCACTATGACGATAGTAATCAAAATTTTAAAAATATTGATGAGTTAATTTTCTCTTTGTTCAACAATATCGACTCAAATTTACAATTTTTCTTTAATGAGTTTGAGCTACCTTTTAATAAACCACACACATTTTCTAGAGCGTTATTATTTCATAATTTCTTATTAAACATTATTACCACTACTGAAATTAGTGTCAAATACAGGGGCTATATAGAACGTGAGAAAAAATTAGCTGATAAAATTTTGCGATTAGAAAATTTAAATATTCCAAATGATTTTGATTATTCTGTTTTAAATTCTATTTCTATAGAGTCTCGACAAAAATTAGAAGCAATCCGTCCTAAGACCATTTCGCAGGCTTCAAGGATACCTGGCGTATCTCCTGCAGACATATCTGTTTTACTTGTATATTTTGGAAGATAATTTTTTAATCCTGGTGTAGAATGTTCCACGAGGAACATTCTACTCTAATGGGAGCAGGATTGAATAGTTTAATAAGTCAGAACTGACTTCTTTATCTAAAAGTAATAATAATCCGCTTTT
>JAHDRO010000349.1 GCA_018433265.1 Bacteroidales bacterium | reverse complement strand
TCTTCCTGTTCAGGAAGAAATTGTAAATATTCTCGATAAATTTACAGAATTAGAAGCAGAATTAGAAGCAGAATTAGAAGCACGCCGTAAACAATACGAATACTACCGCAACCAATTATTAACCCCCGTAGAAGTGGATGGCAAGTGGTTGATGAATGGCGTAGAAGTGGAATGGAAAACACTTGGAGAAGTTTGCAATATACAGTCAGGTGGAACTCCGTCAAAAAATAAAGCTGAATATTGGAATGGTGGCACTATAAAATGGCTTGGCTCTACAGTCTGCAAAAATAAAAAAGGAGTTGAAGAGATAACTGATTTTATAACAGAAGAAGGTTTAAGAAATTCTTCGGCAAAGATGTTTAAAAAGGAACTACTCTTATTGCTTTGGTTGGTGCAACAATTGGGAAAGTGGCATATTTACCTTTTGAAGCAAGTACAAATCAAAATGTTGCGGGATTATACCCATTAGATAACGACAAACTAAACACTTCATATCTATTTTACTCATGCAATGCACTATATAAAACTTTTACAGATTTGTCACAAGATAAATTAAAGATGGCAAATTTAAGTTTTGTAAGAGGATTGAAAATCCCTATTCCGCCCCTTTCTGAGCAGGAGAGAATTGTGGAAATATTGGATAAATTCGATAGTTTGGTGAACGACATTTCGATTGGTTTACCGGCCGAAATTGAAGCACGCCGCAAACAATACGAGTACTATCGTGGGAAATTGCTAAAAAAAAAAAAAGTAAATGAATAGGGATCAAAAACATCGAAAATCATGGCAAAGATTCAGGTAAAGGATACCGAGATTACTGTTGTTCAAGCAAATAATGCAGAATACATTTGCATCACAGATATGATAAAAGCAAAAGACGGTGATTTTTTTGTTACCGATTGGCTGCGAAATCGAAATACGTTGGAATACCTGGGTATTTGGGAACAAGTTAACAACCCTCTTTTTAATTATGGCGAATTCGCCATAATTAAAAGTAAATCCGGACTCAACAATTTCAAAATCAGTGTAAAAGAATTTGTGGAACGAAC
>JAHDRO010000286.1 GCA_018433265.1 Bacteroidales bacterium | reverse complement strand
GTTCATAATCAGCAGGAGTTGCGCTTACAAAAACTCTTTGTCCCAAAATACTTTCAAATTCGTTAAACTTAAGAGGTCTGTTATCTGCTGCTGCAGGAAGTCTGAATCCGTACTCAATTAGAGTCTCCTTTCTCGACCTGTCTCCTCCATACATGGCTCTTACCTGAGGAATTGTTACATGACTTTCATCTATAAACGTGACAAAATCACGCGGAAAATAATCTATCAGACAAAAAGGTCTCATTCCTGGGGCTCTTCCGTCAAAATATCGGGAATAATTCTCAATTCCGGAACAATAACCTATCTCCTTAATCATTTCCAAGTCATATTCAACCCTTTGTTTCAGTCTTTTAGCTTCAAGATGTTTGCCGATGCCTGTTAAGTAGTCAAACTGCTTTGTCAAATCATCCTGAATTGCCCTCACTGCATTTTTTATACGTTCTCTTGTTGTTACGAAGATATTTGCAGGATAAACTGACACTTCGTCCAGCTCATCAATCATAGCGCTGGTAATTGGTTCGAAAAGCTCTATTGATTCCACCTCGTCTCCGAAAAATATTATTCTACATGCAGTATCCGAATATGCAGGATAAATATCAATTGTATCACCTTTGACACGAAAGGTTCCTCTTTTAAAATCAGCCTCGTTTCTTGAGTACTGACTATCAACGAGTGCATAGAGCAATCTGCTCCTTGAGATTTTTTGTCCCTTTTTCAATTTTACAGTACTAGCATGAAAATCCTCAGGATTCCCAATACCATATAAACATGAAACACTTGAAATAACTATCACATCCCTTCTCCCTGAAAGAAGTGAACTGGAAGTGTGAAGTCTCAGTTTTTCAATTTCATCATTAATGCTCAGATCTTTTTCAATATATGTATCGGTAGTAGGCAGATATGCTTCGGGTTGGTAATAGTCATAATACGAAACAAAGTACTCTACAGCATTGTTGGGAAAAAACTCTTTAAACTCTCCATACAGCTGGGCAGCAAGAGTTTTGTTATGACTTAATATAAGAGCAGGCCTCTGTAATCTTTCGATCACATTTGCCATAGTGAAAGTTTTACCTGAACCGGTCACACCAAGTAAGGTCACAGCTTCTACACCATTTTGAAGATAGTTGACCAGTTGCTCAATAGCTTCAGGCTGATCTCCCGTAGGCTTATAGTCAGACTTAAGTTCAAATCCCATCAGACTGTTACTTCTCCTTTTTAGCCTCCTTTTTCACAATTTTCAGATAATCTTCAACCCCTTCTGCCACTTCAATCATCATTTTTCTTCTAAATTGAGGGTCAGATATTTTCTCCTCATCTGGCAAGGAACTCAAAAACAAAGTTTCAACAAGCACTGAAGGATAATCTGTCGGTCCATTCAGAGAAAAATTAAAATTGCCTACAAGACCGAAATTTTTTATTCCCCCATCAATTGCAACCAATCTTTTTAGAATAGTGGCAGCAAGATCTCTGTATTCAATATGCTTATAATAAGCACTTGTTCCCCCACTTACAAGTGGATTGCCGCTCGCATTGCAATGAATTGAGATAAGCATGTCTATTCCTGCATCTTTGAAAATTTTCTTTCTTTCAGCCATGGTCATATCTGAATCATCCTTTCTGCTCAAAACCACTTTGGCACCTCTCTTTTCAAACTCCTCTTTCAACATATACACCATAGAAAGATTCAAATCCTTTTCCTTAATACCAGACGGACTCACAGCACCTGATGCACTTCCTCCATGCCCGGCATCCAAACCAATTATCATACCCTTAAGAGTAGGATTTGGAGAATGTTTAACACTAATTACTAAAGAGTTGTCAGAATATTCCGCAGTATATCCCCAACATTTATTGGATTTAAGCTTAATAATTACTCTGAAAACATCAGATTCAATCTGCTCAAAATCAACATAATCTACAATTTCTAGATCAAGATATTGAGTTATCCAGTTAGAATTACATTGAGCACTATACAAATCTACTATTATCTTGGAAGGGTCAAGCTCAAAACTAAGTGTATAAGGGACTCTCTCTTCAAGAGATATCCTCACTTGGTCACATTTATCGTTATTTGAAACGCTCCATGAACCGGTAATTGTAAACGGAGGATTAGTACCAAATGGAGCATTCACAGCATACTCCTTAGGTAAAAAACAGTACCTATTTTCAGACAATCTGACTTTATAGAGGTCTCCTGTTGAATCGATAACAGCCATATTCACACCTTCTGAAATGTAATTAATCTTTGATCCTCCAAGTCTATCATCACCGGCACTGTAATTCAAAAAAGCTCCGGGAAGAGTTGTAACTACTAATCCATTAAAAGGCAGTGTGTCCTTGACAGACTTTTTTATTGACTGAGGTGATTGCAATTTGTAATATACAGAGAAACTTTCTCTGATATCCTCATTTGAATTTCTGACTCTAACTTCTATAGGATTATTGCCCTCTACCAAGTTAATTACTATACCAAAAGAGCCTGTTTTGTACTGCTTTACGCTTATGCCGTTTATAAAAATTTCAGACCCTGGTTTTGCAGCTCCTACAATGTAATGTGAAGCTCTGAATACAGTATCAACTTTACCACTGACAATTCTCAAACCACTGGTTACTTGTGCATTGGATGTGATTGAGAAAATTAATGCTAAAATTAATATCAGAATGAAAGTTCTTGATTTCATGGCTTGATATTTGTTATTAAAATAATTTACAAATTTAACCAAATAACAATATAATTAATTATGGAAATTAGTAATGTTTTCGCTCGCGAGATTCTTGATTCACGCGGAAATCCTACATTGGAAGTTGATGTTGAACTATTGTCAGGAGCCTTTGGAAGGGCATCTGTGCCTTCCGGAGCGTCTACAGGGAGTAATGAAGCACTTGAATTGAGAGATGGAGATAAATCTCGCTATATGGGTAAAGGTGTATTACAAGCCGTTAAAAATGTCAACGATATTATCGCACCTGAAATATTGGGAATGAGCGCTCTCAACCAAGTACAAATCGATAGAACTATGATAGAGTTGGATGGTACTCCTAACAAATCGAAACTTGGAGCCAACGCCATTCTGGGTGTATCACTTGCTGTTGCCAAGGCTGCTGCAGATTATCTTCAAATTCCACTTTACAGATACATTGGTGGTACAAATGCAGTAACTCTGCCAATACCAATGATGAATATCATCAATGGCGGATCACACTCTGATGCCCCAATAGCGTTTCAAGAATTTATGATTCGTCCTGCCGGTGCTCAATCTTTCAGAGAAGGCCTTAGAATGGGTGCAGAAGTGTTTCATAATCTCAAGAAGATTTTCCATGACAGAGGTCTTAGCACGGCTGTTGGAGACGAAGGTGGGTTCGCCCCTACTCTTAATGGCACAGAGGATGCTCTCGAATCTATTATTGCCGCCATCAAAAAGGCGGGATACACTCCTGGAAAAGATGTTACGATTGCTCTTGACTGTGCTGCCAGCGAATTTTACAGCAATGGAATTTACGATTATACAAAATTTGAAGGTAATAAAGGAGCAAAGAGAAATGCAAAAGAACAGGTTGCTTATCTTAAGAGCCTTGTCGAAAAATATCCAATTGACTCAATAGAAGACGGCATGTCAGAAGATGACTGGGATGGATGGAAACTTCTGACTGAAGAACTTGGCTCAAAAATACAGCTTGTTGGTGATGATATATTTGTTACTAACGTGGAATTCCTGCGTAAGGGCATTGAGATGGGTTGCGCCAATTCAATCCTTATCAAGGTAAACCAAATAGGTACACTTACAGAAACACTCAATTGCATAGAACTTGCACATCGCAATAAATATACTACAGTTACATCTCACCGCTCCGGAGAAACAGAAGATACAACAATTGCCGATATTGCTGTTGCAACAAATTCCGGTCAGATTAAAACCGGCTCTCTCAGCAGAACCGACAGAATTGCAAAGTATAACCAGCTTCTCAGAATTGAAGAAGAACTTGGAAAACTTGCACAATATGGTAGAAAATAACACTGCTAATCCAATAGATTTTCAGAAGAGGGCGTCCAAAAAGGAATTTTGGGTGCCTTCTTTTGTATAAGAAAATTATTCAGCTATAGAAGTATTTTAGGCCAATATATCCCAAACAGTAAAAATTGCAAACAAGAGAGACGCAACTCCGTTAGAGGTAAAAAAGGCTGCATTCAGACGTGAAATGTCAGTAGGTTTAATGATTAAATGCTGATAAATAAGAAGTAAGGTAAAAACTGCTGCTCCTATTATGTATTTTGTACCCATCATGCCATAATAATAAAACAGCAAAAGAAGCGGTAAAACCAAAGCATGTCCGACGGCTGAAACAATCATGGCTCTTTTTCGTCCAAACCTTGCAGGTATGGAGTGAATAGCGTATTTTTTATCAAATTCTTCGTCATCGAGTGAATACAATATGTCAAAGCCACTTGACCATAAAAAAACTATTGCAGACAAAATCAACGGAACAATATTGAATGATCCTGTCATGCTGATATATGCACCAATGGGAGCTATGGCAAGTGAAAGACCCAATCCATAATGGCACAGAAATGTATAGCGCTTTAAAAAACTGTAACCCATAATTATTATAAGAGCAGGTAAGGAAAGAATCAAAGTCAACCTATTAATTAATGCAGTTGTCAATACAAAAAGCGCCATATTTACAAACACAAATATCAATACTGATGACGATGATAATTTCTTTGAAGGCAACTCTCTTCCAGCAGTTCTTGGATTGACTGAATCAATAAACCTGTCTACATATCTGTTAAAACTCATGGCACTGTTTCTTGCAAACACCATGGCACAAAGCATGAGGAAAAATATTCTCCAAGAAAATTCTTGACCATCTACCTGCATTGCCAAGAAAAAGCCAATAATGGCAAAAGGTAATGCAAAAACAGTGTGGGCAAACTTGACAAGATTAAGATAATCTGCAATTCTCCTCCGGATAGAAACGCTCATATTAATTTCTTAATGTAGCACCAAATTTATCTGAAAATGCTGAAAACAATCTATTCATCACCTCTTCAACATATTTGTCAGTCAGGGTTTTCTCAGTGTCCTGCAATAAGAAACTAATTGCATATTGCTTCTTGCCAGAAGGGATTTTGTCTCCCCTGTAAACATCAAAAAGCGTGATTTTTTTAAGCAATCTTTTTTCTGTCTTGAAAGCAAGGGCTCTTAACTCAGCAAAAGAAACAGTTTCATCCACGAGTAAAGCCAGATCTCTCCTAACTTCAGGAAACCTTGGGAGCTCTTTAAATGTTATTTTGTGTCTCTTTATAAAGTTCAAAATAGGTAACCATGACACTTCAGCAGCATAAACTTTTTGCTTGAATCCGAACTGTTTAAGGAGACCGTTGCTTATTGTACCTATGGTTGCAATCTCTTTTCCTCCGTTTGTTAAATAAACAAGCCCTTCGGCAAAAATATCATCAGGAGCCATTGAATATGTCAAATCAGCCAATTCAATTCCAAATCTTTTCAAAAGCATTTCAAGATAGCCTTTCAGCAAAAAATAAGAAGAGGAACCGGTACCGCCGTTCCAAGTTAAGGCACCATTTCCTGTAACAAATAAAGAGATTTTTTGCTGTTCAATATATGAATTCAAATCAGTTGGATCGGCATTGGGAGTCATTGAATAGACATTGC
>JAHDRO010000063.1 GCA_018433265.1 Bacteroidales bacterium | reverse complement strand
ATCCTTTTCTTTTATGCAATAGAGTGCCGAAGAAAAGCTTATCCTTTTGTTTATAAAATGTTGTTTGAAGCCATATAATTGATCAGGATAGATTTTTGCCATAGCAGAAAAGAAAGCCCCAAACAAAACATCCGAATGAATGTATTCTGTAGCATTATGAAGAACGGTATCTCGAAAGTTGGTATATTCACCTAAATGGAAACGGCTTCCCGGCTGGCATTTTAGGATAATTGCTTTCATAAATCTTGGTAGGTTTTAGGGTTCCCAATAGTGTAATCGATGCTTACTTTTCCATAGCCACGTGTGCCACTTCCTCCCAAGTAGTCGTCTTCGAGTAATGCGAAGGCTTGTTTCAGCATTTCAAGCATTTTATTCTTATCATCCCCTTCATATATGTCCATGATAATTTCAAAGTCAAACACGGCACCAGCAGGAACTCTTTCCATTTGACGGGGATGTTGGGCTTTCCCGCTTTTTCGGTCAATTGTATTCTCATATTTTTCTTCACTGAAATTGGTAACTAGGGAAGCGCCTTTAAAAGTTTTTTTAAATTGTTCTTCATTTAAAAAGGAATCTCTAAAGATCAGGCGAGATATTTGTGACTCTTTTTCTTGACTCATTTTATCTGTATTTATTCCGGGGTAACCAAATAACTTTTGAATTTCAATAGGATCCTCATGTTCATTTTTAGAATCGCTAATCTTTTTTACTAAGAGTGAACGAAGTTTCCCTTTTAATGAGCTGCCAGGAATGAAAGGAACACCTCGGGGTGTTTTAATTACCACATTATCTATTCCTCCTATTTCAATGGTACTTTTTGAACCGCCAATATGTAGGCCTGTTACCGTTGTTATGGTTCCTGTAATAGTGATTTTTTCTTGTAATTTCATAGGGCAATTGTATTTTGAAATGAATAATTAATTTTTAGCGTAAAATCTATGGTAAGCTACTATAGCTTCCATAGTTTTTTTGAAAGAATGCAATTCATTATTAGTATTGACTTTCTGAATTAAAAGGTCAATAAATGCCATGAATTCTTTAGCT
>JAHDRO010000302.1 GCA_018433265.1 Bacteroidales bacterium | reverse complement strand
GGGTCAGCCTCAAGTACATTTTCAAGCTGTTTGGAATAGTCCGTCAGTGATAAAAAAGATCTTAACTGTTTTTTTTTCAAAAATGTAAGAACCTCATTTGTTGCTATTCTATACAGCCATGTAAAAAGCTTTGATTCTTCTCTAAACTCGGGAAGAGCATTCCATGCTTTAATAAATGTATTTTGAAGAAGATCATTGGCGTCGTCATGCGAAATCACCATCTTCTTAATATGCCAGTAAAGTCTTTCGCTGTATTTACGGACAATAAGATCAAAAGCATAACGCTCTTTACCCTCTTCCCTGAAGAGTATGAGGAGATCCTTATCGTCCATTGTCTCTACTTTCTCTTTAAGACTCTGTTTACTGCTTCAACAATGCTTATGGCGTCAAGACCATATTTTTTCATAAGTTCTTCCGGTGTGCCACTTTGGCCAAATTCGTCATTTACAGCTACCAACTCCACTGGCACGGGATATTCTCTTGACAGTGTCCCACAGATTAATTCTCCTAAGCCGCCTGCAATAAGATGTTCTTCTGCAACTACAACAGCTTTTGTTTTTTGCGCAGATTGTAAGACTGTTATCTTGTCAAGAGGTTTGATAGTGTGAAGATCAATTACCTCTGTACTTACACCGTTTTTTTCAAGCTCCTGTGCTGCAACAATTGATTCCCATACAAGATGTCCTGTGGCAAATAGTGTAACATCATTTCCCTCAATCATTCTTATTGCTTTTCCTATTTCAAAGGTCTGGTCTGCGGGTGTAAAATTAGGCACAGAAGGTCTGCCAAACCTAAGGTAGACAGGTCCTTGATAATCAGCAATAGCAATTGTGGCTGCCTTTGTCTGATTGTAATCACAAGGATTGATGACAGTAAGATTTGGCAGCATCCTCATAAGTCCAATATCTTCCATTATCTGATGTGTAGCACCATCTTCACCAAGAGTAATCCCTGCATGAGAGGCACAAATTTTTACATTGGTATTGGAATATGCTATTACTTGCCTTACCTGGTCATATACTCTGCCTGTAACAAAATTAGCAAACGAGCCGGCATAAGGGATTTTACCACTAAGTGCAAGACCTGCAGCAACACCAATCATATTAGCCTCAGCTATACCGGCTTGAAAAAATCTGGAAGGGAACTCTTCTGCAAAAGCATCCATTTTTAGAGAACCGGTAAGATCTGCACAAAGTGCAACTACATCCGGATTCTTTCTTCCAACTTCAAGCAATCCGGCTCCAAAGCCGGATCGTGTATCTTTATTGCCTGTATTTATAAAAATCTCTTTCATGTTAATTGGGTTTGGATTAAAAATCGCCTAATGTTTCTTTAAGCTGGTTTAGTGCTTTTTCTGTTTGTTCTGAATTTGGAGCCTTGCCATGCCATTTATGTGTACCTTCCATGAAGTCGACTCCTTTGCCCATTACTGTCTTGCAAAGTAACATTTTAGGTTTTCCGTTACCAACGAGAGATTTTATCTCTGAAAAAGCTCGGATCACCTCTTCAATATTATTTCCATCAACAATCAAAGTATCCCATCCGAATTCTTCCCATTTTTTTTGAAGATTCCCAAGGTTTAGAATTTTGTCGACGGGGCCGTCAATTTGCTGTCCGTTCCAGTCAGTCATTGCTATTAATCTGTCTACCCTGTGATGGGCCCCAAAAAGTGCTGCTTCCCAAATTTGTCCTTCTTCGCATTCACCATCGCCGGTTAACACATATACAAAATTCTCTTCATTTCGCAGTTTTTTTGCGAGAGCTGCGCCAATGGCTACAGACAATCCCTGTCCGAGAGAGCCAGAAGCAATATGAATACCAGGTAACCCTCTTTCAACCGATGGATGTCCCTGAAGTCTTGATCCGATTTTCCGAAGTTCGTACAACTCATTCAGAGGAAAATACCCCGTTCTGGCAAGTTGACTGTAAAGAGCAGGAGCGAGATGTCCTGCAGATAGAAAAAACATATCAAAACCTATCCCGTCGCGACGCCATTTTTTCGGATCATGAATCATTTCTTTGTTAAAAAGTACAGTCAAAAGATCTGTACAACCAAGTGAACCTCCGGGATGTCCTGACCCTGCTATTGAAACCATTCGTATAATATCTCTCCTGGCTTGAGTAGCAATATCGTTTAAATTCGTAACAGTTAACATTATTATAGGTTAAATAATTTCAAATTATACAAAGATAAAGCCAATCAAATGATTTTATCAATTATTTTTATCTTTGCAACCTGCGATACTCTTATTTTTTTATATTCGGCACATCAGAAATTTTTGCATAATTGCACACATAGACCACGGTAAAAGCACTTTGGCCGATCGTCTCCTTGAATATACTAAAACTCTTAATTCAAGGGAAATGGGGGATCAAGTGTTAGATTCAATGGATCTTGAGAAGGAAAAGGGAATTACTATTAAGAGTCATCCTGTACAGATGGATTATATTTATGAGGGTGAGAAATATACTCTTAATCTGATTGATACTCCTGGACATGTGGATTTTTCATATGAAGTTTCAAGAGCTATTGCATCTTGTGAAGGAGCACTTCTTGTTGTAGACGCTACTCAGGGAGTTCAGGCTCAGACAATTTCCAACCTTTATCTTGCCTTCAATCATAATCTTGAAATTATTCCCGTACTCAATAAAATTGATATGGAAGCAGCCATGATTGAGACAGTTAAGGATCAGATCATTGAGCTTACAGGCTGCAAGGAAGAAGATATTATTCTGGCAAGTGGCAAAACAGGACAGGGAGTTTCCGAGATTCTTGAGGCAATCATAAAGAGGGTCCCTCCTCCTGTAGGTGATGAAGATGCTCCTTTGCAAGCGCTTATTTTTGATTCTGTATTCAATTCTTTCAGGGGCATTATTGCCTATGTCAAGGTTCAGAACGGAATTATAAGAAAGGGTGATAAGGTTAAATTTTTTAACACCGGGAAGGAGTATGAAGCTGATGAAGTTGGAATATTAAAACTTAAAATGGTTCCGACAGAAGAGATAAGAACAGGGAATGTCGGATATATTATTTCAGGCATTAAGACCGCCAGTGAGGTCAAAGTTGGTGATACAATTACTCACAGAGACCGACCTTGTTCAACCTCAATAGCTGGTTTTGAGGAAGTAAAACCAATGGTTTTTGCAGGTCTCTATCCTGTTGAGGCAGATGAATATGAGGATTTAAGAGCTTCACTTGAGAAGTTACAGCTCAATGATGCTTCTCTTGTCTTCGAACCAGAGTCTTCACTGGCTCTTGGATTTGGTTTCAGGGGAGGATTTCTGGGTCTTCTTCATATGGAGATTATACAGGAGAGACTCTACAGAGAGTTTAATATGGATGTTATTACCACCGTGCCAAACGTTTCCTATAAAGTTCATACTACAAAAGGTGAAATAATTGATGTTCATAACCCCTCAGGGCTACCAGCTCCAACATTGATCGATTTTATTGAAGAACCATATATTCGTGCTCAGGTTATCTCCAAATCAGAATATTTTGGAGTAATTATGAAACTTTGTCTTGATAAAAGAGGGACACTTGTAAGTCAGCATTTTCTGACCAGTGAGAGAGTTGAACTTAACTTTGAAATGCCTTTGGCAGAGATTGT
>JAHDRO010000167.1 GCA_018433265.1 Bacteroidales bacterium | reverse complement strand
CTCCTGGTTTCCTGGGCCAATTTATGTCTAAGTTCGAGTGCCTTTCGAAGTGGATTGCGACGAAGATCGAGGTAGCGAAATTTGGCACGAAGCTCCTCACCTCCGTCACTGTCATCCTCAATAGTAAAGGGAGGAATCAACGAAGGATTAAGCACCTTGATGGCTGAAAGCTTAACTTCAATATCTCCGGTAGAAATTTTTGGGTTTTTATTTATCCTCTCTGCAACTTCACCTGTAGCCTGAATCACGTATTCTCTACCCAATTTTTCTGCAACAGCATTAAGTTCCTTTGAATCACTCTCATCAACTGTCAACTGAGTTATACCATATCTGTCTCTAAGATCAATAAAACTCATCCCACCCATCTTTCTAATTCTCTGAACCCAACCGGCAAGCATAACCTGCTTGCCCGCATCATTTATGCGTAATTCTCCGCAAGTATGTGTTCTGTACATCCTTTAATAATTATTCAATAATTCTTGCAAAGATAATAAATTGACAAATGAAGGGATTGTAAATTCATTATATTTGTAAGTTATGAAACAAGATAGAGAAGAACTCATGCTTACCAAAGCCATCATTGATGGTGATAAGAGTTCTTTTAACAGATTCTATTCAAATGAATACAAACGAGCACTTTTTTATGTCAACCAGTATGTTCATGACATAATTACTGCAGAGGATATTACTCAAGATTCTTTCACGGCACTCTGGGAAAAACGAAATTATCTCGATCCCCAATTCCCTCTTTTGCCTTATCTATATTCAATACTTAAAAATAAAAGTATTAATCGGCTCCGTAAATTGACAAACGACAACAGACTCAAAAACGAATGGCTCAAGAAAGAGTATCAGGCAAATCTTTCTGCTCTCATGGACGAGTCATCAGATGCAGTAATACAATTTCAATTAGAAGAGCATATAAGCAAGGCATTTAAAGAATTGCCCGATAAAATAAGTGATTCTTTTATTTTAAGTAGAGTTAACGGACTCTCTTATCAGGAAATTGCAGACAAAAAAGGGATCTCTGTTAAGGTTGTAGAATATCATATCGCCCAAGCCTTAAAATTATTTAGAGAAAAGTTGAAAGAGTTTTTATAAAATTATAATGTGTTGAAGGATTTGCATAGAATTTGAAAGTTTTCAAAGGGTATATTGAAGTTGAAGTGTATATAAAACAGTATGGAACAAAATATTGATATAGAATTATTGCTGAAATTTATTTCAGGATCAGTCTCATCTGAAGAAAGAGAAAATGTGCTGGAATGGATTAACGCCAATGAGGAAAACAGGAAACAGTATTGTCAACTCAAAAATTACTGGGTACTCGAAAGATATAAAACATTTCAGCAGGAAACCCCTACAACTATAACTAATAAAAAAGGGACCAATAAAAAAATCATAAGATACGTTATAGAAATTGCTGCAGTTCTTCTTGTTCTTATAGCACCCGCCATTTTCTACTTAACCCACTATACGAGAAAACCTGTTATCCCTCCTCAAAAAATTGCTCAATTTGAATATGTCGTACACTCCGGTGTAAAAGGAATGGTAGAACTTCCTGATGGCAGTAAAGTCTGGCTCAACAGCTCAAGTTCTTTGAAATGTCCTCAAAAATTTGATTCACTGCAAAGAGTTGTGGAGATTGAAGGAGAAGGATATTTTGAAGTAGTGCCCAATAAAAACTGGCCTATGTATGTAAAAACATATAAGGGTTATGGAGTCAAGGTAACAGGAACAACATTCAATATTTCTTCCTACGCCAATGAGAACAAATTAATTGTAACGCTCATATCTGGAAATATTTCTTTAGTCCGTGAAAAGGATCAAAGTGAAATTAAGCTTACCCCTGCTGAACAAATAACTATCGTTGAAGACGAGAAACCATTACTTGTCAGGAAGGCAAATATTGAATACAACACAGCTTGGAAAAAGGGATTTCTTCTTTTCGAAAACACCCCTATGGATGAAGTTATCAGAAAAATGGAGCGTTGGTATGGAGTGACAATCTCTGTTAAAGATAGTTCCATCCTTAGTTACAGATTTACAGCCAACTTTAAGTCAGAGTCAGTATCAAGAGTATTAGAAATCTTAAAGCTTTCTTCAAACATCGATTACAAAATTGACAAAAACAAAATAACTCTAATGAATTAAAATTAGAGTGAGTTTTTTCAGGGAACTTTTCTCTTGCTGTGTATTTAGAATAATTAATCATAATCCAAAACACAAACTTATGAGAAAAGCTATTCTGGTATCGCTGTTTTGCCTGATATTAGCGGCAAACAGCGTGTATGCCCAGGAGATTTCGATCAGTTTTACATCAACTCCACTTAAAGAGGTTTTGAAAGCAATTGAAAAACAGTCGGAATACACCTTTGTGTACAACAACAATCTGGTTGATGCCAATAAAAAGGTCTCAATTGAAGCAAAAAAAATGGGACTGAGACCACTGTTGGATCAAATTCTAAAAAACACAGGCTATGAGTACAAAATCGTAGACAAGCAGATTATAATCTCGCCTGTAAATTTTCCTAATCAAGCAAGATCAGGCAAGGAACTTGAGAAAGTAACTCAACAAGTTTCCGGTAATCAGGAATTTGTTACTGTTTCCGGAAAGGTTGTCTCAGCCAAAGATAAGCAGCCGATAGTTGGAGCTTATCTTACAGTCTCTAATACAAAAAAAGGAACTGCAACTGATCTTGATGGTAACTTCACTTTGCAAATACCTGTAAATGCAAAGAACGTTTCTGTTATGTGTCTGGGATATCAACGACTTGACTTAAGCGTAAATCCGGCAAATTTAAGTAATTTTAAGCTTATAATGCTCGAAGAATCAACACAGTATCTTAATGAAGTAGTGGTACAGGGATATGGATCAACAACTATTAAGGACGCTACCGGATCTGTATCAAGGTTGACCAGCAAAGAGATAGAAACTGTTCCAATTGGATCAAGTGTTCAGGGTATGCTTCAAGGACGTGCAGCCGGTGTAAACGTTATGATTCAATCTTCTTCACCTACATCTCCTATTAATGTAACCATAAGAGGTGTATCAACTCTCTCCAGCTACGGAACCCAACCTCTTTGGGTAATCGACGGGGTACCTGACTACTCAAACAACACATCTGGCGATATAGCAAACAGTCTTTATAATCTTAACCTGACAGATGTTGAGAGTATCGATATACTCAAAGATGCCTCTGCTACAGCTATATATGGTTCAAGAGCTGCTAATGGAGTAATAATAGTCACAACCAAAAAAGGACAAAAAGGTCTCGCTCCTACAATTGATTTTAACCTCAGAAGCGGAGTACAGTTACAACAAAAAAGCGACCTCAAAACCCTCAATGTCGACGAATTCAAGTACTATACCGAGACTCTTGCCAGAGAAAAAATCAATGTTGACGGAAGTGTTGGATACACAGAAAAATTATTCTTTGACGAGAGTAAATTCTTAAAAATCAACACAAGCCAGTGGACTGCAGATCAGCTTATGCTTCGTTCTGATGCTTATATGACAGGTAATATTGACTGGTGGAAAGAAATGACAGATCCTGCATATACATATCAGGCAGACCTGTCATTAAGAGGTGGCACAGAGACAACAAATTACTATGTATCATTTGGAT